>CAYTJC010000158.1:0-1002 GCA_964437875.1 uncultured Dysgonomonadaceae bacterium | reverse complement strand
GCAACACGACTGATGATTCGCGAGGCTTTTGGACAGACAGAAACAACCGCTACCATTATCACATTTCCGTGGATGGAGTCTATTCCAGGGTCGATGGGAGTTCCTAACCCAACTTATGATATAGATTTGATTGCTCCAGACGGACGTTCGGTAGAAGATGGAGAAACTGGCGAAGTGATATTCAGAACTGATAAGGCTGTTCCTCTAGGATTGTTTATGGGATACTATAAAGATGAAGAGATGACACGGTCTGTGTACAGCAACAATATTTACAAAACGGGCGATATGGCTTGGAGAGACGAAAAAGGATACTTTTGGTTTGAAGGCCGATCGGACGATGTGATTAAGAGTTCGGGCTATAGGATAGGGCCTTTTGAAGTGGAAAGTGCCATACTGTCGCATCCTGCAGTGGTGGAATGTGCTGTAACGGGCGTTCCTGACGAGATTAGGGGGCAAGTAATAAAAGCAACTATCGTATTGAATGCTAACTTCAATAATCAAGACAAAGAGAAGTTGATTAAAGAAATTCAAGACCATACCAAGAAGGTTACTGCTCCTTATAAATATCCACGTATTATTGAGTTTGTAGATGAATTACCAAAAACAATAAGTGGTAAAATTAAAAGAGCTGAAATAAGGAAGAGTTAATTGAGTTGCGGGTTGAAGAGACACACACAATACAATTTAGTATATATATATGCATAAGGGCCGACCAATGTGTTGGCCCTTTATCAATTAGGTTGTACCGATTCCTAATCTAGCTGTCAGCCACGAAGTGGTTACACAACTCACAATTATCTCCTCTTTCCCCATCCCAAATTTCTATTTTAATCCTCTCAATTTACAACTTATCTCTTTTTTCTGTCAATTCTTCACTCATTATCTCCTTTTATCAAAATAAAACACATTTAGGCATTAAAAAATTATCAAAACAGAGATATTATATATAATTTTGTTTTCAGTTTAGAGAGAAACTGTTTCTTTCTTCGAAATTTACTAACA
>CAYTJC010000157.1:0-4882 GCA_964437875.1 uncultured Dysgonomonadaceae bacterium | reverse complement strand
AATTGCTTTTAAAGTTTATACTTACAAATATGTGCAATACTTTTGATTATATAAAATTTTTTTAGTTAAAAAAGATTACTATCTTTGATGGTATCATTAATACTAATATAACAGATCATTATCATGGAAGAGACGAAAAACATAGATGAGAAAATAATTCTTGGGCTAGATTTAGGTACAAATAGTATAGGTTGGGCCTTGGTGAAGCATAGCTTTGATAAGAAAGAAGGTGAAATTATTGGTTTGAATAGTAGGATTATTCCTATGTCACAAGATATAATAGACAAGTTTGGACAAGGACAAACGCAATCTCAAACTGCAGATCGAACGGGGTATCGTGGTGTAAGAAGATTGTATCAGAGAGACAATTTGCGAAGAGAACGCCTGCACCGTGTATTGAATATTATTGGCTATCTACCAAAACACTATGCCGATAATATTGATTTTGAAAAACGCCTAGGTCAATTTAAAAAAGAGGTGAAATTAAACTATACAGAATCTGAAGAGGGTAAACATGAATTTATTTTCATGGACTCTTTCTTAGAGATGCTTCAAGAGTTTAAGCAAGCACAACCATCTTTGTTTTATAAGAAATCAGATGGTGAAGAAACGAAAATCCCTTTAGACTGGACAATTTACTATTTACGTAAAAAAGCTCTAACGGAGAAGATAAGTAAAGAAGAGCTTGCTTGGATACTTTTGAACTTCAATCAAAAGAGAGGTTATTATCAATTGAGAGGAGAGGAAGAGCTGGAGGATGATAATAAAAACAAAACGTTCGAAGAGCTAAAAGTCAACAAGGTAATAGACTCAGGAGAAAAACTAACTAAAACAGGCGAGACACTATACGATATTTATTTTGAAAATGAATGGATTTACGATTCAAGAACAACTAAACCAGAAAACTGGTTAAATAAAACAAGAGAATTTATCGTAACTACATCGACACTGAAAGATGGAACCATAAAACGAAGCTTCAAGGCTGTTAACTCCGATGAAGACTGGATAGCTATAAAGCAAAAAACAGAACAAGAGATAGACAGATCAAATAAAGAGGTGGGTGAATATATATACGGTACACTTCTGGCTAACCCAACACAGAAGATTAGAGGGAAGCTTATAACAACAATAGAAAGGAAGTTTTACAAGCAAGAACTGAAGGCAATATTGAAAAAGCAAATAGAACTTCATGATGAGCTAAATGACAGGCAACTATACAGTGAATGTATTCATGAACTTTATCCTCGCAACAATGCACATCGTAACAGTATTAAAGATAACGGATTTGAATATCTTTTTGTGGACGATATAATTTTTTATCAGCGTCCGCTAAAGAGTAAGAAATCCACCATTTCAAATTGTCAGTACGAGTTTACAACTTATTGGAGAAAAAACAGTGAAACGGGCAAAACGGAACTAATCAAAAGACCACTAAAGGCAATTCCACGTTCACACCCTCTATTCATTGAATTTAGAATGTGGCAGTTTTTGCGAAACTTGAAGTTCTACCAGAAGCAAGTTGTGGGAGATATTGATGTTACAAAACAGTTTTTGGAAAACGAAGAAGATTGGTGCGATTTATTCGATTTTTTGATGGACAGGAAAGATGTACAGCAAAATCAGATTATCAAATATTTTGCAGATAACAAGAAAATAGATAAAAGCCAACAAGATGAGTATCGCTGGAACTACCCAGACGATGCAACTTATCCAATGAACAATACAAAGACTCAATTTGTATCTCGGCTGAAAAAAGTGAGTGGCTTTGACTTGAAAAATGACTTCTCTTTTGATTTTCAAATGAGATTGTGGCACATTGTCTATTCGGTAACTGACAAGAAAGAGTTTGAACAAGCTCTTGGCACATTTGCTCTTAAAAACGTTATAGATAAAGATAGTTTTGTGGAGAGTTTTAAAAGCTTCCCTCCTTACGATTCTGAATATGCATCTTATTCAGAAAAAGCAATAAAAAAACTGCTCACTCTCATGAGAATTGGCAGGTATTGGAACAGAGAAGATGTTTCAGCTGAGGTGTCAAATAGAATTCAATCTTTTGTAGAGCGTATTGAGCATTTGCAAATAGATGAGAATCATCCATTGAAAGATAATAAATTGCAAGAGGCTATTGCTGCTGTTTCGGATGATGAAGTACCAAAACAATTTATAAAAAGCTTTTTGCCATTTAAAGATAAGAATCCATTGTCAGGATTGAACACTTATCAAGCCTGTTATGCAGTATATGAAAGGCATTCGGAGGTGAGTGATATCACACAATGGAAATCTCCACAAGATATTGACAATTACTTAGCAGAGTTTAAGCAACATAGTTTACGCAACCCAATTGTTGAGCAAGTGGTTACCGAAACACTGCGTACTGTGCGTGATATATGGCTTCATTATAAACCTGATGGAGGTAGGTTGTTTGACCAAATACATGTTGAGATAGGTAGAGATATGAAAAACTCTGCAGGCTTACGAGAGCTGATATCAAAACGTAACAGCGAAAATGAACGAACAAATCAACGTATTAAGGAGCTGTTGCAAGAATTGAAGAATGAATATCCACAACAAGATATTAGGCCTTACTCGCCAAGTCATCAAGAGATATTAAAGATTTATGAAGAGGGTGTATTCCAAAATCCAGGAGTTTCTACAACTAATTTGAGTGAAGATGAAGTGATAAAGATACGTCGCTCAAACTCACTCAAGAAAAGTGATATTACACGCTATAAGCTATGGTTAGAACAAGGATACATTTCTCCATATACTGGCAGGATTATTCCTCTGAGCCGACTATTCACCGAAGACTATCAGATAGAGCATATAATACCACAAGCTCGGTTCTTTGATAACTCATTGGGCAATAAGGTGATTTGCGAGAGTGAAATTAATCCCTCGCCCTACAAAGGAAACCAAACAGCAATTGAGTTTATTAAAAGAATGGGCGGTTCTGTTGTACAGTTAAGTAATGGAAGGGGTACAATGAAGATTCTTAAGCTTGATGATTATGAAGACCATTGTAAAAACTATTTCAAACGAAATAGAAAAAAATTAGAATATTTATTGACAGACGATATTCCCGAGAGATTCTCTGAGAGACAATTGAATGACACACGCTACATAAGTAAATTTGTGAAAGGATTGCTAAGTAATATCGTACGGGAAGAAAATGAAAAAGAAGCTACATCAAAATCATTGCTCACTATGCCAGGTGCAGTTACTGCCAAGTTGAAACAGGATTGGGGTCTAAACGACAAATGGAATGAATTGATAGCTCATCGTTTTCAACGTTTGAATGAAATGACCAATTCTAAAGATTTTGGTTTTTGGGATAATGATATTAATGCTTTTAGAACCCAGGTGCCTGATGAAATAGACAAAGGCGGGTTTAGCAAGAAACGTATCGATCACCGCCATCATGCCATGGATGCACTTGTAATAGCTTGTTGCACCAGAGACCATGCACACTACCTAAGTGCATTGAACGCTGAAAAAGAAAATTATGGGTTGCGAGATAAGTTATTATTTAAAAGTAGTGGAGGGCATTATACCAAAACATTTCTATTGCCATGGCCAACTTTCCCTGTAGATGCCAAAACCAATTTGGAGAGAGCAATAGTGAGCTTCAAGCAAAATATGCGCGTGATAAACAAAGCCAACAACAAAACTTGGCAGTGGGTGCCAGATAAAAATGGAGGCTTTAAAAAAGAGCTGGTGAAACAAACCAAAGGCGATAGCTGGGCAATCCGCAAACCATTGCATAAAGAAACTTTGTATGGTGCTGTTAGCATTAAGCGTATAAAAAAAGGAGTGAGCACATTAAATTACTATTTAGATAAACCTGATCTTATTGTTGACAAACAAATTAAGAAGAAAGTAAATTATTTGCATGAATCTTTTCTGGGTGATCTGAAAAAGATTAAAAAACACCTAAGAGAGCACCCTTTAAAAATAAATAGAAAGGAAGTAGATAAAATAAAAGTATATGAGTGGACTGAGGGTGCTACAGCTACACGTACTCCTTTGTCGGACAAGCTTACACGTAAACAATTAGAATCTATAACCGACTCAGGAATACAGGAAATACTAAACAATCACGTAAGGAATTACCTTGACAAAGAGGGTAAAGAGCAATTTGACTTGGCTTTCAGCCAAGAGGGCATAGAAGATTTGAATGCTAATATTGTTCAACTAAACAATGAGAAAAGACATAAGCCAATTTATAAAGTCCGAATATATCAAGAGGGTAGCAAGTTCCCAGTTTCAGACAATACAAATAGTCCAAAATCAACGCAATATGTCACAGCTGAAAAAGGGACAAATCTTTTTTTAGCCACTTACTTTGATCACCAAAATAAAAAACGTGTGTTTGAATCTATTCCTTTTAATGAAGTGGTAGAGTATCAAAAGCAACGTGCTACTTTGCCAAGAGAAATTATGAAAACAACACCATTTCTGCCTGTTAGCTGTAATCTTGGATCCTTTTTGTTCTCTCTTTCTCCCAATGATCTGGTTTATGTTCCAACAGAGGAGGAAATTGCAAATCCAAATTCTGTTGATATGAACTATATGACTATTGAGCAGGTGTCAAGAATCTACAAAATGGTCAGCTTTAGTGGAAATCAATGTTTTTATATCCCTGCAAATGTTGCAACATCAATCTATAAAAAAAACGAATTCTCATCTGAAAATAAAATGGAGAGAGATATACATGGTAACATGATTAAAGAAAGGTGTTGGAAATTAGAAGTTGATCGATTGGGTAATGTAGTAAATATGATAAGATGATGTGACATGATTAAAAAGACCCTTTATTTCGGCAATCCTGCTTACCTCTCCCTCAAAAACAGTCAGATGCTCATTCGGCTACCCGAGGTGGAGA
>CAYTJC010000156.1:0-4887 GCA_964437875.1 uncultured Dysgonomonadaceae bacterium | reverse complement strand
GTTTAAGACTTTGGAGTTCTTTGTTTTCATTATAACTTATTGATTGTGAGCTATGAAAAATACAAAACTCCAAGGTCTTTTCCAAATATTAAACTATCTATTTTGCTGATTGTTAGATAATTATATCGCTAAATAATTATTGTCATTTACTAAGAAAAAGTATATGAAATATATGCCACTTATTGTAACTCAGAAGAGCTTAATATCAATTTGTTAGAAGTTTTACATGTTAAAATGAAACTTCAAAATAAGTTAAAGACTGTTCCTTGCTTAAATGTATGAGTTTAGATAGCAAGATTATGGAGGTAAATATATTTTTGATTCATGTACAAACACACAAAATGCAAACGAAACCCTAGCAAAGAGTTTGGCTGCACAGATAAGTATCTTTATTAACAAACGAAATTAACAAAAGTATTAAAATAAAAATACCCAAACTTTACATACACAACAAATAGAATTACACTCGGGCCTATCGATAGATTTGTCGCAATTGAAATGTTTTAGGATTAACATGACTGGAAGCCCAATCAGGGTAACAGTAGAGTATAAAACGCGTTACGAATACATCTACAACCATCGACGGAAGAGTACGAAAAAGAGGAGTATAATGAGAAGACTGAGATAGAATGTGAGGACTATGGCACCGCAAAAGTATTTGTGGAGGAGTGGAACGATATTTGGCAGAAGTATTTGGATGAGTAATTTATAAAACATGTTCTTAGAAATTGTGATAAGATTATGAACCATTATAAAATAGAAATACAAGAACATCTATCAAGAATAATAGAGATAGAAGCATCATCGGCAGAAGAGGCTATTGATAAAGCGAGAGCAATGTATAGAACCGAAGAGATAGTGCTGAATGGGGATGATTGTGTGGAGACGGAGATTAAGGGAATTGAAGGATAAGTAAATTAAATCTAAAATTAAATGACATGACAATAGAAGATATTTTTAAAAGAGGTGAAATAAGTCTTCTAACACGCAATATATGCATGGCTAATAAGATAAAAACTCTCTTAGATTTAAGGCTACACTATGATAAGAGAGAGACTTTTAGGAATCTTTTATATTGTGATGAAAAATCTAATGATGAATTAACAGCAATATATAATAAGTATAATGATGTTTATGTTGAAGATAAATCAACCCAACCTGTATCTGAAAATAAAAGTGTGCATTATGTAAGTAAACCTTCAGAATTGCTAGGAGAGCTGGAACAAAGATTTGAGGACTATTGGAAAGAGAAAGCTAATAAAAAAACTTCGAAAATTGATATGCCTGAATCTTTTGTGAAAGCAACCTCTAGAGTGTATTCTACTGATTACAAAAATGTTAATCAGAATCCAAAATACCATTGGAGAAAGAGCGCCGTCGAAATAGCTGAAAAGAAAGCGGCAAAGAGCAAAACAACTTTTGAAAGACATCCATCCAAGAGATTAAATGATCTTTATGCTGTGAAAAGTTATCAAGGAGCAAATCCAATAGATGCAAAGGTGATATTCGTGAGGAGAGACCTTAACTGGCCAGCAGATATTGAGGATAGAAAGATGTTTGAGAATGTTGTTGATTATCTAACAGATGGAATAGGTTTTTGGGAAAAGCATACTGTTCATCATCCTTTTTTACTAAGTGGTTATAAAGGATATGGAAGAAAATACCAAAGAAGTTTTTCGAAATTGAATCTTGATAGTAGTGTGGCAAGTAAAATATCGTTTGTAGAGTTAATTGGATTTCCGACAACTGGAATGGCGGTATCTCATAGAAGTTCCTATACAGAGTATTTGTTTTCGGAAGATAACAGGGAGCATTTGATAGAATTGGATAGATTATTAAGCAACAATGACAAAATAATATTTATTGCTTGGGGGTTAATTAATGACTTTAAGCTTATAAATAAGCAAATTGGACTATTTGAGCGGTTGGCTAAACTGGACAAAAGCAAAATGGATGTAACAGATTTAAATCAATATGAGAACATCTTTATTCATCAACATTTTGCGGATGCTATAAACAATGCTACAATTGCAAAAATGGAGGCAAGGGTGAGAGAGAACTTAAAATAAACACACACACCTATGATAACCAAACCAACAAAAACCAAAGAAAACTCTCTCTACCTCCCCATTAAACAAGTCTATTTTGATGGCATACTGAATTGAACTAAAGACACAAAGAGTACAGAGAAATAAAAGAGACAACAGCTTCGAAGTTTCTCAGGAATGTGAGAGAACAAGGTGAGCTATTGCTTTATTTTAATACTGATTTGATTAGTGATGAAGTGTTTCAACAATACCCTAATGATATAATGTATTTCAATGAGGGTGTATTTCCTTATATGCCCAAAAAGATAAACTATTTAGATTTGGCAGTGGGGTACAACAAAGAGAGAGAGACGATGACTGTGGAGGTAACAGATATCAGCACAACTCTATCACTATCACGCAAAACAGTGAAAAGAAACGATATTTGAGCCAATTTGAGGAATCTGTGGTTAAATGCATTAAAGAGCACGAATAAAGATCCGCCAACGCAGATGATACCAGCCAAAATGTTTCTCACCAAGACTCAAAGAAGCCAAAGAAATGCGATTATAGGTCAAATAGTCAAAACACCCGTTGCCCCTAAATTCAAGTCTCAGTTCTTGAGTTCGTAGCCCAGTTTCTAACAAATAAAGACAAAAGAGTTAATAAATTGAGATTAAATATTTATCTTGCTTATCAATAACAATTGCAAGCCAGAAAGAGAAATCTGAACCAGCAAATAAAAAAATAAAAATCCGAATAACTATGTCATTACTTACACCTTACCCTCAATTGATGGAAAAGCAAAAAGAACTCATCAGTTTTTGTATAAATAGCGAAGATCATATTTTTTTGGAAGGCCCCCCATGGAGTGGTAAGTCACTGGTTTGTTTGTATAGTTTGCAAGAGATTGTGAAATATGCTCCTGTTTCTACACTATTTATGGTGTCAAACAATGCTATGTATGGGTATATACGCACAGCTTTTACCCAACTGCAATTGGGGGAGAATGCAACCATTAGAAGTAAGAATAAGTTTTTTTGGAAAATGGCGGGCGATAATAGAATCAGTATTCGCTTAAACTCAGACTATCATGAAAACTACGAGAGCATACTCACAAGTTTGTTGGAGAAGGAGTTGGAGAAAATGTATGATTTGGTGGTGGTGAGCGAGGTGCAAGATTATTTGCCCAAGGAGTGGGAATTGATAAAACGTATAGCACAAAGAGTGGTTTGCTATGGTGATTTTAAGCAAGCTGTGTATAGTAACAAAGTGGGGAGAGAAACTATTATAGATGATTGTGTGCATAAACAACTCAGTTATTTGTGCAAAGACGACACGGCTAACAAACTGACTAGGGTGCGGAATTATTTTTTTGATGACAACGAATATGTTGAGACGATAGCGGATAACTGTTTGATGCAGCCTCTTGCCAAGGATGTATGCTATAGAGTTATAGACGTGAAATATGAAGATGAGCTGGAGGCTATAGCCGATAAAATAAAGGTGCTTGAGGGGGAAAACAGTAGGGTTGCTATAATATGCCCCAACAACCATCGGTTTGCGGAGCTCTCTTTTCATCTGAAAAGCCATGCTATTGCGCATAACTATTATGAAATAAATAAAGACCTAAAGGACCATGATTTCACTGCTACTACTCCTTTGTTTATCTCCATTTTTAATGCAGAGGGGTTGCAGTTTGATAATGTGATTCTTTTTGGGTTTGACGAGTCAAACTATATAATAGAGATGAAGCGAAAAGAGAATAGATTGAAGACCATTCTGTATGTTGGAATGACGCGTGCGAAAAACACTACCTATATTATCAGAAGCGAAGATACGGTGAAGGAGTTGATGTCTGAATTGGATTTGTAGGAGGAGTGGATGAAGGGATTGGTAATAATATTATTGCACCATGTAGCGACGCATAACTCCTATCGTATTCTTCTACTTTGGGAAGCCAACACCCACTCGTGGTTCCAATGCGATAATCATTACCATCTCGAAAATAGAGAACTGTTTGATACTTCTTTTACCTGTGAGACGAAGTAGTATCAATACTAATAGAAACATAATAAATGTGCGAAGGGTTATTTCTAAAAGAAATGATTGCCCTTCGTGACCCCATAGTAACTCTTGCCAGTTCATACTGCTTTTCTCTTATCCATTGAGTATAAAACCACCATTGGGATGCAAAGTTTGACCAGTGAGATAGGAAGAATCATTGCTAGCAAAGAAAAGAAAACAAGGAGCAACCTCGTTGGGTTCGCCTGCTCTACCCATGGGGGTATCGCTACCAAATTTTGCTACTTGCTCTTCGTCAAACGATGATGCAATGAGAGGTGTCCAAATGGGTCCGGGTGCTACTGCATTTACCCGAATACCTTTCTTTACTAAATTTTGCGACAAGCTGCATGAAAAAGCTAAAATAGCTCCTTTGGTGGCTGTATAATCCATTAAATGATCGCTACCCCTATAAGCAGTTACAGATGTGGTGTTAACAATGGTGGACCCTTCTTTTAAGTGCGGAACGGTGTATTTTGATAACCAGAAGCAGGAATTGAAATTGGTTGCGAAAGTTCGCTTAAGTTGATCGGTTGAGAGTTCTTCTATCGATTCGCTCTCCCAATGAAGTCCTGCATTATTGATAAGGATATCAATTTTTTTAAACTCTTTGAGAGTTTTGTCAACTGCCATTTTACAGTTTTCTTCTTTTGAAAGGTCTGTTTTAATGAGCAAACATTTGCTTCCTTCTTTTTCAACATCTTCTTTGGTTTCTTTGGCATCTTTGTCTTCGCTTAAGTAACTCAACTTTCGCAAGCTCTAATTAACCCGCCTGCGATAGGTTTGATAAATTGAA
>CAYTJC010000155.1:0-4915 GCA_964437875.1 uncultured Dysgonomonadaceae bacterium | reverse complement strand
TGAAGCTAGCTCTTCAGCAACCGATGGCAAAAACATAGAGTTGGCGCTAGGATTAGAAAGCGATAACAAAGAGGCATACCGCTTAGAGGTGTCTGAAAACAAAGTTACTATTACGGGTGCTAGCGAAGCAGGTGTATTCTATGGTATTCAAACATTGCGAAAATCAGTTCCATTGGGAGATGCTAAAGCAACATTGGCACCTGTAACTATTAATGATGCTCCTCGCTTTGGATATAGAGGAGTGATGCTTGATGTAGCTCGTCATTACGAACCTGTAGCATTTGTAAAAAAATTCATTGATTTGCTTGCTATGCACAATATCAATCGTTTCCATTGGCACTTAACCGAAGATCAAGGATGGAGAATAGAAATAAAACAATATCCTAAATTGACCGAATTGGGATCGGTGCGTAAAGAGACCGTAATTGGTAATAACTCTCCTGAGTATGATGGCAAACCACATAGTGGTTTCTACACACAAGAAGAGGTAAAAGACATTGTAGCGTATGCTCAAGAACGTTACATTACTACTATTCCCGAAATTGACCTGCCGGGTCATATGATGGCAGCGCTTACTGGCTATCCAGAGTTTGGTTGCACAGGTGGCCCTTATGAAGTGGCTACCTCTTGGGGAGTTTTTGACGAAGTGCTTTGTGCTGGAAATGAAGGCATTTATACTTTCTTAGAAAACATATTGACCGAAGTAATGGAGATGTTCCCAGCAGAATACATTCATATTGGTGGTGACGAAGTTCCAAAAGTACGTTGGGAAGAGTGTCCTAAATGTCAGGCAAAGATTAAAGAACTGGGCATAAAAGGCGACGACAACCACAACAAAGAGCACTACCTACAAAGCTATTTAACTGCTCGTATCGAGAAGTTCTTAAATGATCATGGACGTCGCATCATTGGATGGGACGAAATATTGGAAGGCGAACTTGCTCCTAACGCTACAGTAATGTCGTGGCAAGGAATGGGTGGCGGTATTCAGGCAGCTCAAATGGGTCACGATGTGATAATGACACCCAATACGCATGTCTATTTTGATTATTATCAATCAGCACATACAGACGAAGAGCCAAATGCAATTGGAGGATTCATACCTGTAGAAAAAGTATATAGTTTTGAACCAGCTCCCGAGAGCTTGACAGCTGAACAAAAAAAACACATTTTGGGAGCACAAGCTAACCTATGGACTGAGTACATACCTACTCCCGAGCAGGCAGAGTATATGCTTCTTCCACGTATGGCAGCTTTGAGCGAAGTGCAATGGACACAACCAGAAAAGAAAGATTATCAAAATTTCTTAGAAAGACTTCCACAGCTTACCAACCTGTATGAAAAAGCAGGATATAATTATGCAACACATGTATATGATGTGAAAGCTACATTAGAACCCAATTTCCAAACAAATGCATTGGATGTTGAATTCAGTACGCTTGCAGACTCTCCTATATACTATACATTAGATGGAAGTGAACCCAGCACATCTTCTATTGAATATGTTGGTAAGTTTACAGTAAAAGAGAGTGCCGTAATAAAAGCTGCTGCTTTTGCCAACGGCAAGTTGAGTAGCAAAATTTTCTCTGATGAGGTAAAGATATCTAAATCAACTTTCAAGCCTATCACATTATTGACCACACCTTCAAGAAGCTATGATTTCAACGGAGCTCCATTATTAGTGGACGGTCTTTATGGTGGAAACAACTATAAAACGGGTCACTGGATGGGTTTCCAAGGTGCAGACTTGGTGGCAGTAATAGATTTGTTGCAACCCACTGAAATATCTGAACTGAAATTCAACACAAATGTAGTAACGGGTGATTGGATTTTTGATGCAGAAGAAGTGATAATAGAATCGTCTAACGATAATGAAAACTTTGAAACTATAGTTTCTGAAAAAGGTCTTAATGTAAATGAGGAGCATTGGGAACAAATAGTAAATCATGCGTATAACTTTGACGCTGTTACAGCTCGTTATTTTAAAATAACTATCAAGTCATTGCATGAAATGCCCGAATGGCATTCAGGGAAGGGACGCAGTTCATTTGTATTTGTGGACGAACTTGCATTGAACTAAACGGAAGAAAATAATTTACTACAACCTTCTCATCTCTGATAGAGATTGTAATATCCTAAAGAGGTTGCCCCATGCTAAGAGTGGTGGTAACCTCTTTTTTTATTTAGAATGTGCCTATAAGGCAGGGTTTTAAAGTATGTGTTTAACTGTTTTTTTTATCAACATACCGTATTCGTTTGACCAGTTTATACAGGCCGCATCTACGATGCTTGGGGCGGTGTGTTTGCGTGTTTACTACAGACAGTGTTGCATCTACGATGCACTAAAGAAGCAGTATGTTTGAATAGTTGTTCATTATTGCTTCTGAAGTTTTATTTTAATAAACTGCATTATTCATGGTCTATCTGATGTTTTACGCTTCAGCTTCGTAGAAGTCTTACTGTCTGTAGTACGTTTTATAAATCATTACCTTTAGCTTCGTAGAAGCGGCCTGTTATGTATGTGTTTAATAAATGAAATAATCAAAACACATAGTTTTACATGTGATCCCTTCAATTTGGAGAAGACAAAGCTGACTTATCAGCCAATTTACTGAACAACTCCTACAATAGGAATATTCGTAATTTCAGCAGAAGCTATGGTGTGTTAGGGTTTATCAAAAATCATATACCCATATCGTCTAATGATGTTTTTTATGTAACCAATCAAACAGAGTTATACTACGGATATAAGAGTGGCCCTTCAGAAACATTTATAGGTGACATCTTGGAGCGACAGTATGCTTCAAAACATAGCGTAGGGGTAAGCATAAGACCTGGAATTCTTGTTTTCTTAACTGATGACTTTGCTTTTGATTTAAATATGGGTATTCTAGGGTTCTCGCATTCAAAAGAAGATGTGAATTATAAATATCCTGAAAACAACCCTCCGTCTGAGAGCAATCGTAAAGAAGACGCAAGCAATAGATCTACAAGCTTAAACCTTAAGTTCGACCTTTTGAAATTAGGTTTTGGATTTTCGTATTACTTTTAAGAAAAATATATTATGACTAAAAAATTAATTGGTTTCCTATTCCTAATAGGAATTTTATTGGCTGGATGTTCTACCGAAGATCATTTTGGAGAATTATCAGAAAAAGAAATTCTAGAGTTTCAACTACAAGGCCAATCGGGTTCTACTCAAATAAAAGGTGATACAATCTATGTGAAAGTAACAGATGACCTTTATCTAACTCAACTCAATAGTTTGAGTGCTTCAAAAATAAAAGTTTCAGACTATGCCACAGTTTCTCCAAAAGTGGGAGAAAGACAAGACTTCGCAAAACCTGTAGAATATAAAGTTACAGCCGAAGATGGTAGTGAACGGATATATTATGTGTTGGTGCAGCGTGGTGGCTCAAGCAACATACAACTTCCGAACAGTAGCTTTGAGTTTTGGCATGACGCTGAATATGGAGAAACCAAATACATTGAAATTGGAATAGATAAAGATAACAAAACATGGGCAACTGGAAATCAGGGAGCAGCTTTTGCTATTGCATTGGGTGCACAAGCTGAATTGCCATCGTTGCCATATGAAAGAGATAATAATGAAAAAGCCGCCTTATTGAAAACTCAAAACATGGGAAATCTAGCAGCCGCATTTGGTGGTAAAGGAATTGCTGCTGGAAATATTTTTGCAGGTAGATTTGAAATTGGAACAGTAACCAATGCTCATCCAGTTTTTGGAACTCCTTATGCTCAAACACCGGTAGCTTTTAAAGTTGATTATCAATATACACCTGCTGAAGGATTGATGGATGGTAAATTAAACCCTGTAGAAGGTGAAGATGCAATGGACATGTATCTTATTCTTGAAAAAAGAGAAGGAGACGAGGTGAAACGATTGGGCGTGGGATGGTATAGAAGTGGTGAAACACAAGAGGAGTGGAAAACACAAGAAGTAGATATTAAGTATGCTCGCAACGGACAGGCGCCCGAAGATGTGGAAGAGTATGCAAAGCATGTATTGAAATACGGACACGATGGAGATACTTCAGCAACAGATCCAAGCAATATGCCTGAAGCTACATGGGGAGATATTGCGACTGACAAGCCCACCCATATACTTATTGTATTTACATCGAGTTATTTGGGCGACTACTTTATTGGCGCCCCTGGCAACAAATTGATAGTTGATAATTTTGAACTGATATATTAATTTGTAGATTATCAAAAATAACTAAGGCTATATAAGCAAAACGATAATAAATAAAGAAAATCCACAAAGAAGGAGTAATTCCACCTCTCTTTGTGGATTTCTTTATTTATATCTGTCATAAAATAAATCAATGGTAATAATCCTATATTCGATACGTGCATATACCATCTGCAATTTTGTCAGTCTAATCATATCATAAACTCTTTTTTTGTACAAATAGGGTCAATTTTTATGTTTGGCACAGATTTCGCTATGTAGATAATAAGAAACTTATTTCTATTCATAAACTCGAATAGGATAAACAATAAAATATTTAATTATTAACTATTTATAATTTACAGAAAACATGAATATCAAACCATTGGCAGACAGAGTGCTTCTTAGAGCCGCTGCAGCAGAAGAAAAGACAGTGAGTGGTATAATTATACCCGATACAGCTAAAGAAAAACCTCTGAAAGGTGAAGTAATAGCAACAGGTGACGGAACCAAAGATGAGAAAATGGTGGTTAAAAAGGGTGACAATGTACTATATGGCAAATATGCAGGTACTGAAGTGGAAATAGAAGGCGAAACTTTATTGATTATGCGCCAGTCTGACATTTTAGCAATTATAGAGTAATAAGTAGAATAGAAATAGAAATAAAAAAACAAACAGTTATGGCAAAAGATATTAAATTTGATATGGAAGCACGCGAC
>CAYTJC010000154.1:0-4942 GCA_964437875.1 uncultured Dysgonomonadaceae bacterium | reverse complement strand
ATTGCTTTTAGAGAGCAAAAGAGTGAAGGCTTGAAGCAAGTGGTGGTGTATGCAAAGAAAGCACGCGGGCAGATGGCGCGGTATATTATAAAAAATAAAATCACAAAAGTAGAAGAGATAAAAGGGTTCGATACTGATGGGTATTTTTATTCTCCCGCACACTCTTCACCTCACGAATGGACTTTTGTGAGATAATGATGTTGCTTTTGCAGCAAAACAGTAATTGCTTCTAACAAATCTTCTTTAGGTTATATTTTAGGTGAATTATGAATAAAAAAAGAATAAAGTTTGCATCCAAACTCGGATTGGTTGCTGCAGCAGCTGGCTCTGCTGTTGGATTGGGCAATATATGGCGATTTCCCAGTCAGGCAGCCGATGGTGGTGGTGCGTTGTTTATATTTCTATACATTGGCTGTATCCTCTTTTTCGGTATTCCCTTGATGATGGGCGAGTTCATTCTTGGTCGTTCAGGCAGAGCCAATGCTTCGGGGGCGTTTCAGAAACTTGCACCTGGTACTTCGTGGAAGTGGGTGGGGCGGTTAGGTGTGCTTACAGGTTTCTTAATCATGGGCTTTTATATGGTGGTATGTGGTTGGACCATGGATTATATTGTACAGAGTGTTTCTGGAAAATTGATGGCCACAGAAAGCTTTACCAATAACTTCGAAAGTTTACTGCAAAACTCCACTCGTCAGGTTGTTTGGATGGTTTTCTTTACGTTGCTCACCGCCTTTTTTATTCTAGCAGGAGTAAAAAGAGGGATTGAACAATCGGCAAAGATAATGATGCCAGTGCTTTTTCTGATACTTCTTTTATTAGGTATTCGTTCTATCACACTCAGTGGATCGGCAGAAGGTTTGGCTTTTCTTTTCAAGCCCAATATGGAGTCTGTCAAATCTACTATTTTCCTTGATGCCATGGGGCAAGCGTTCTTCTCTCTGTCTATTGGCATGGGGTGTATGACAACTTATGGGTCTTATTTTCGCGACGATTCTGATTTACGCAAAACTGCAATGCAAGTATCATTGCTAGATGCAATGGTGGCCATATTGGCAGGCATTGTAATATTCCCAGCAGCGTTTGCACTCACACAAACACCAGATACTATTGTGTCGTCGCTTGTTGCTGGAGGTCCAGGGTTGTTGTTTATAACCATTCCCGAGTTGTTTCATCATCTCCCCTTTTCAAGTCTGTGGGCCACATTGTTTTTTGTTTTACTGGGTATTGCAGCACTCACATCTACTATTTCGTTGATGGAGGTAGTAACTACTTATTTGCACGAAGAGTATAATATGTTGCGTCGAAATGCAGTTACTATTGTATCCATGGGAGTGGCGGTATTAGGAGTTGTGTCATCTATCTCGCCACAGTTTTTCAATATTCTCGATTATGCTACTGCTAAGATAATGTTGCCAATGGGAGGATTATTCATCTCGCTGTTTATAGGTTGGTATTTGGATAAGAAAATAACCTTCGGCCAACTCACCAATGAGGGCGCACTTCCAGTTTCAGTTAAGTTCCTAAAGATGTATATTTTTATTCTTCGATATGTGGCTCCAGTCGCTATTGTAGCAATCTTTATTTATGGTGTTTTCTTTTAGATACACACTATATATAAATTTCCTGAAGACTGGCTTCTATCTGGAAATGCACCGCTGGTGTAATTGCTGATAGTTTTTTACGTCAATCTTATACTAATGCTACGAAGCTCATTTGCATTTAGTATAACAGCAAAGCCAACACCTAACCATAGTTAACTTAATGGTCTTGATTGTTACTTCTAAAATTATTACTTTTACATAAAAAACAAAGAATGGCATACAAAATATATCCACCACACTCATTGCTCAACACTGTTACTCTTCCTGGCTCTAAAAGCATTAGTAATCGAGCACTTATACTCAATGCTTTGAGCTTGAGTAGATATGATCTCGATAATTTATCGGTATGTGAAGATACGCGAGTTATAAAAGATGCCTTTGCATCCAATACAAATGAGTTTGATGTGCGAGGAGCAGGTACTGCTATGCGTTTTCTGGCTGCTTTTTTGGCATGTGTGGAAGGCGAATGGATTTTGAAAGGTTCGGAGAGAATGCATCAACGGCCCATTCACCCCTTGGTTGACACACTCATTGCCCTTGGTGCTGAAATTGAATATTTGGGTAATAAAGGCTATCCACCACTTAAGATAAAAGGTAAAAGGCTAGAAGGTGGCGAAGTATATCTCACAGCCAATGTGAGTTCGCAATTTATTTCGGCACTCATCATGATTGCACCTACTATGAAGCATGGCTTGACATTGCACTTGGAGCAAGACATAATTTCTAGACCCTACATTCATCTCACAGAAAAAATGATGAGAGATTATGGTGTACGTCTCAAGTGGGACAAAAACACCATAAAAGTAGATGCTCAGTCTTATGTTGCAACACCCTACAGTGTAGAGTCTGATTGGTCTGCTGCTTCCTATTGGTATTCTTTTGTTTCGCTCATGCCAGAAGCAGAGGTGAAACTGAAAGGCTTGAGAAAAGAGAGCATGCAGGGCGATGCGAATGTTATCAATCTTTTTTCCGACTTGGGGGTTTCAACCAGCTTTGAGGAAGATGGAGTAACCTTGAGGAAAAAGAATGTTGTGAAGGGGAAATTCTTTCACAACTTTATCAATGAACCCGACTTGGCCCAAACATTTGCAGTTGTATGTTGTTTGTTAAATACTCCATTCTTCTTTAGCGGTTTGCAAACATTAAAGATAAAAGAGACAGATAGGATATATGCACTTATTACAGAGCTGGAAAAAATGGGTTATGTGCTCACAGAAGCCGAAAATGGAATACTGGAATGGGATGGCAAACGGTGCCTTACAGATGAAACAATTGTGATTGAAACTTATGAAGATCATCGCATGGCCATGGCATTTGCTCCAGCATCCATCGTATTCAAAAATATGTATATCAATCATCCCGAAGTTGTAACAAAGTCGTATCCTTCCTTTTGGGACGATTTGCAACAAGGAGGTTTTAAGTTGAACGAAACAGATAATTTTTAACAATGGAAAGTTTATATATTTTTATAGGAATCATCGTATTCTTCTCGCTATCAGTTTATATTTGGAATATTATTCAGAGACGAAAAGGTATTTCTGAACAACCCGAGAAATATGTACGCCCAGATGGATGTTGTGGTGCACACGAAGTGTGCGAACATCCTGCTGATGAACTGAATACTGTACCCGATTATTTTGACGATGAAGAGTTGGATAGATTTGAACGCAGACTCTCGCACGAATATTCTGATGAAGAAGCTGATGAGTTTAGAGAAATATTCAACACTATGTTGGATGAAGAGAAAACTCTTTGGTTGCGAAGCTTGCGCATGCGTCATATTGGTTTGCCACAGCAAGTAAAAAAAGAGCTGGTAGAGGCAATGAAATCTCTTCAAAAAAATCAACATTCAGCATAGTAAGATAATTATATGGATGTTGTAGAACTTCTTAGTTATACGTTCTTTCGCAATGCATTGTGGGGGAGTCTGCTAGCAAGTATTGCTTGTGGTATTATAGGAAGCTATGTGGTGGCACGTCGCATGGTATTTATAAGTGGTGGTATCACGCATGCTTCGTTTGGCGGTATTGGCATAGGGTTCTTCTTCGGATTTAATCCTGTTCTTTCTGCCCTAGTGTTTTCAGTACTCTCTGCCTTTGGCATTCAGTGGTTGTCTAAAAATCAGAATGTGAGAGAAGATTCAGCCATTGCTGTTTTTTGGTCTTTGGGAATGGCTTTGGGTATTATACTTATATTCTTATCTCCTGGTTATGCACCTAATCTTTCTGAGTATCTTTTTGGAAATATACTCACCATTAGTCAAACCGATATTATGTTGTTGGGTATATTGAGTGTAGTCTTGGTGATCTTTTTCACTTACTTCTATCGTGCAATTCTTAATACTGCATTCGATAAAGAGTTTGCTAAAACTCGTGGAGTTCCTGTTGCTTTTCTCGAGTACACACTTATCATGTTGGTGGCAGTAACTATTGTGCTCAGCATTCGTTTGGTGGGTATTGTTCTTCTTATATCCTTGTTGACTGTTCCACAAATGACAGCTAATATCTTCACCAATCGTTTCTCAAAAATAATGCTTGGGTCTGTATTAATTAGTTTTGTGGGCTGTATAGCTGGTTTACTCTTGTCATATTTCTTGAATGTTCCATCTGGGGCATTTATAATATTTGTATTGATAGTGATATTCTTGGGAGCGAAGTTGGGAGAGCGTGTTTTTAGGACGAAAAACTACAAGGCATAAACTACATACAATTTTTTTTTAAATAAAACCTCAAAACAATGAAAAACTTACTTCTCTTATCTGTTTTTTTCTCGTTCACGTTATCAATGATGGGTCAGACTGGCAAGGTGTATGACAACCTTTCAATGAAAAGCGATATACTTAAAATGGATAGAAAGTATGCCATCTATTTGCCTCCAGATTACGAAACCTCAGAACGAGACTATCCCGTACTTTATCTCTTACACGGAGCTGGAGATGATCAGACAGGCTGGATACAATTTGGTGAGGTGTTGCGTATTGCAGACAAAGCTATTTTGGAGGGTAGTGCAACAGCCATGATTGTGGTAATGCCTGATGCTAATACTGAGCAACGAGGTTATTTCAACAATATAAATGGTGATTGGCGATACGAAGATTTCTTTTTTCAAGAGTTCATGCCTTTTGTTGAAAAAGAGTTTAGAATTAAGAGTGAGAAGCGCTACCGTGCTGTGGCAGGTCTCTCTATGGGTGGTGGCGGATCATTTGTTTATGCATTGCGACATCCTGAGCTATTCTCATCCGCTTGTCCGTTAAGTGCTGCTTGTGGTCCTTTGGATAGGGAAGACGTGAAACGTTACACATCGCGAGAAGGGATGGAGAATGCTACCGAAGAAGAGTTGGA
>CAYTJC010000153.1:0-4948 GCA_964437875.1 uncultured Dysgonomonadaceae bacterium | reverse complement strand
ATGGCAGGTCACCTATTTAGAGACAACCAACTAACAGATGACTTATATCTGGACAGTAACGACTTAGAGCGCGAAAGAGGAATAACAATTCTCTCTAAAAACGTATCAATCCGTTACAAAGATGTCAAGATAAATATCATTGACACTCCTGGTCACGCTGACTTTGGAGGTGAAGTAGAACGTGTACTCAACATGGCAGATGGTGTTTTGCTAGTTGTAGATGCTTTTGAAGGTCCCATGCCTCAAACACGTTTTGTACTAGAAAAAGCTTTGGAGCTTGGCCTAAAACCTGTAGTGGTTATCAATAAAGTTGATAAACCTAACTGCCGCCCCGAAGAAACCCAGGAAAAAGTTTTTGACTTAATGTTTAGCCTTGATGCTACAGAAGATCAGTTAGACTTCCCAACCATATATGGATCTGCTAAAAATGGATGGATGTCTGACGACTGGAACAATCCAACAGAAAACATTTTTGCTTTGCTTGATGCTATTATAGAACATATTCCTGCTCCTATCACTCTTGAGGGTACACCTCAGATGCTGATTACATCATTAGATTTTTCTAGCTATGTAGGACGTATTGCAGTAGGACGCATTCATCGAGGCTCACTTGTTCCCAACAAAGACTATGCGCTTTGCAAACGAGATGGAGTTATCAAAAAGGTACGCATAAAAGAACTTGACGTATTTGAAGGACTTGGACGCATTAAAACCGATGAGGTGAAATCAGGAGATATATGTGCCTTGGTAGGTATTGAAGGTTTTGAAATTGGAGATACTATCACCGACTTTTTAAATCCTGAGCCACTACCCACCATTGCTATAGACGAGCCAACCATGTCGATGCTTTTCACCATCAACAACTCTCCATTTTTTGGACAAGATGGTAAATTTGTAACTTCAAGACATATACACGATCGATTGATGCACGAATTGGACAAGAACCTTGCTCTAAGAGTGGAAAAGTCGGACACTGCCGACTCTTGGATTGTCTTCGGACGTGGTGTGTTGCATTTATCTGTATTGATTGAGACCATGCGTCGCGAAGGATATGAATTGCAAGTGGGCCAACCACAAGTAATTATAAAAGAGATAGATGGTGTAAAACATGAGCCTATTGAGCAACTAAGCATCAACTTACCAGAAGAAAATGCCAGTAAGATTATTGATGTAGTTACTCGCAGACGCGGTGATTTGATTTCGATGGAAAGCAAAAACGATCGCATGCACATGGAGTTTACTATTCCTTCAAGAGGAATTATAGGTATGAACAATACAATTCTAACCCTATCTGCTGGAGAAGCCATTATGGCACATCGCTTCTTAGAGTTTCAACCAATGAAAGGCACAATTGATAAACGTCAAAACGGGTCTATTGTAGCAGGTGAAACAGGTAATGTATATGCTTATGCTTTAGATAAATTGCAAGATAGAGGTAAATTCTTTATCGAACCTCAAACCAATGTATATGCTGGTCAGGTTGTAGGAGAAAGTTCAAAAGAGGGAGATTTAATTGTAAACGTAACTAAGGCTAAAAAAATGTCTAATGTGCGTGCATCTGGTACAGACGATAAAGCATCGTTGGCTCCACCAGTTCTTTTCAGTCTTGAAGAGGCGTTAGAATATATAAAAGAAGACGAATTTGTAGAGATAACACCTAAGTTTATGAGAATTCGTAAAATACTCTTAGACGAAAATGAACGCAAACGAGCTTCAAGAAAATAGTGTTTAAAAAATACTATCCAAAATATATCTTCATGAAAAAATGCCGACTATTTTAGTCGGCATTTTTTGTTAGCATCGTATTCGCGCTTTATCTCTTACAATTCTTTCTTTGCATTTGAGAGCAAGGAAAATTTATTGCTATTTCTTTATTAAGCTGATAAACTCCTCACGAGTTTTGGCCTCTTTAAAGATACCTGTAAAATCTGATGTTGTGGTTATAGAACTTTGTTTCTCAACTCCGCGCATTTGCATACACATGTGTTGAGCTTCTATTACTACCATCACACCCATCGGATTTAATGTATCTTGAATAGCCTCCTTTATTTGAGTGGTCAGTCTTTCTTGTACCTGCAAGCGACGAGCAAATATATCTACAACACGAGCAATCTTACTCAAGCCTGTAATGGTTCCGTTTGGAATATAAGCTACATGTGCCCTCCCGAAAAAAGGTAGCATATGATGCTCGCACAACGAGTAAAAATGGATATCTTTTACTATCACCATTTGGCGATAATTTTCTTGAAAAAGTGCTCCAAGTAATATTTCTCTAGGGTCTTGATTATATCCTTGTGTTAGGTATTGCATTGCTTTGGCAACGCGTTCAGGCGTTTTTAATAAACCCTCACGGCTTACATCTTCACCCAAGTCTTTAATTATCTCTGTGTAGTGAGAAGCCATTTTACTGGTTTTCTCTAAATCAAACTTCATTCGATTGTTTTTTATGTGTTGAATGCATGCATGTCAAAATACTTAGAAAGGTATTTTCACAGTATCTGAAATTATATACATCTCCTTACCAAAGCTGGGGAATTGTTTCATTATTTCTTCTAATACAAGGCTAGCTTCCTCACGCGTCTTAAAATTACCTGCGCGCAAAATCCATCTAGGAGACTTGAAGAAAACAACTGTTTCCAAATTTTCAAAACTTTCGTTGATAAGTTTTTGTTTATTATAAGCCTCATCTTTAGATTTACGCTGATCATTTCCTGAGAAAACTTGAACTTTATATCCCCTCATCTTTACATATTGCAATGTACCATCGGCTGAAGAAAATACAGGAAGATTTGCTGGGGCAGATTTTTCAAGAATCCCTTTAATAGCCTCATCTTGATAGACCATGACATTTCCTTGAGCAGGACGATTTGAATTTAACTCTTCAATAATTGTGTTACTTCTCATATTTCTAATACTATTGTTTACTGGCTGTTGTGCGGAAACAAATAAAGATTGAAAAACCAGAAAGAATAATGACAATTTTGAAACAAATTGGATGTTCATAAATTTGTGTTTAGGCTAATAAATAGAATTACCGCACAAAATTGTGCGGTAATATTCTAATATATTATTTGCTTAGTTGAATGCTTCAATAATAGGTAAAAACTTATCAGCTTCTAATGATGCCCCACCAATTAAACCTCCATCCACATCAGGATTTGAGAATAACTCTTTGGCATTACCTGCGTTGCAGCTTCCACCATACAAGATTGAAGTGCTATCTGCTACCTCTTTACCATATTTATCCGCAATTGTTTTACGAATAAATGCGTGAATTTCTTGTGCTTGGTCGGCCGATGCAGTTTTACCTGTGCCAATAGCCCAAACAGGTTCGTAAGCCACAACCAATTTGCTGAAATCTTCTTTTGATAGGTCGAATAAAGAATCCTTAAGTTGTGCAGCAACTACTTCAAAATGCTTGCCTGACTCACGCTCTTCAAGAACTTCTCCAACACAAAAAATAGGTGTTAAGCTATTAGCTAACGCTAAAGACACTTTTTCTTTAAGCAGCTCAGGAGTTTCGTTGTAATATGCACGACGCTCACTGTGTCCTAAAATAACGTGCGATGCACCAGTAGATTCAACCATACCTGCTGATATCTCTCCTGTATAAGCACCAGATTCTTTGTTAGCACAGTTTTGTGCAGCAACATGAACTTTTGTTCCTTCGAAAGCCTTAGCTACATCACTAAGATGAATATATGGTGTTCCTACAATAACATCACACTTTACAGTTTTATTTTCGAGCAACGCCTTTAACTCATTGCTAAAAGTTAAACCTTCTTGTAAGGTTTTGTTCATTTTCCAGTTTCCTGCTACAATGTTTTTTCTCATTCTTTTATATATTATGAAATTTATAAAACGACTTTGCTAATAAAGTCAATTAATTTATTAATTATGTTTTTGATATTTAGTTCTTTCAACTAGCGTATCGTATATCTTAATCCCTAACAGAGGAATTACAAATATAGTGCATATTATCAACAATCTAGCTAAAGAATTGTTGTTAACCGATTTCCCCTCGCTAGATTTCACCTGAGCTACCTTTTCATTCAAAACAGATATATCTGGAATATTTCTGCTGCTCCATTTCGCTTGTATCGTTCCCTTTTCCAACAATAGAAGTCCTGGATTAGATCGAATGATGGTTTTCAATGTGAGTTCGTCCATAGATGCGTATTCAATAATTGGATTACCATACTCCTCATCCCACTGAGCAATAACATTTGCTTCTGATGAAGTAATAATATGAAAGCTGATATCCTTATCTTTTGCATAATCTGCCAGTGCGAGTATCTGTCTCATTGCTTTCATATCTGCTTTATCCAAAGAAAGTGAAACCACCAACAAACTCAAATTATTAAAAAGTACTTCATGTGTCACATCATCATTCTTCACAAATACCCCTGAGGAATCTTTATTGTAAACAAAGATGAAAAATTCATCTATCATAGGCTTCTCTCCTTCCTTAATGAGTTCTGACTTTAAATCGACAAATGTCCAAGTAGAATCCTCCCATGGAAAGCTATCTTCAGAAAACTCTTGTTCAACACCATCTTTCTCATAAACATATATGTTTTTGTAAACATCTCCACTACTCAAGTCATCTTCCATTTGCTCGGGAATATTTACTCCCACTTGATAGGGCCTGAAGTCTAAAACAGGTAAATACAGAATATTGTAAAAACAAAAGAATAACGAAAACATAAGTACAAAACTCAGAACAAAGTTCCTAGTTTTTTCTGAAAAGAGAGGTTTAATGTTTAAACGATAAACAAAGAGATACAAAGCTAAAGAAAGAAGTACAATATTCTTATAAAAAGTGCTCCAATTGTCTATAACCAATGCATCACCAAAACAACCGCAATCTTTCACTGGGTTCTCTAATGCTATGTATAATGTCATAGAAGTCATCATAACCATGAACAAAACAGCTACAGAACTACTT
>CAYTJC010000152.1:0-4978 GCA_964437875.1 uncultured Dysgonomonadaceae bacterium | reverse complement strand
AAAAATGATGTTTTACAACATAAAAAAAGGTGCCCAAAACTTATTGGACACCCTCAAGTATTCAAAGATTACTAAGTAACGATGATTAGCTGTGTCTTCTTTTCTTGTAAAAGCACTAACTAGTTGTAATACTTAATTTCTTTTTAGATCCCCATAAAACCATAGCTGCACTTACAATTATAATGTTTTTTATAATATACTGCCCTTCAAATGTTGGTGCATAGGGTATCTGACTGAACACTTCTCTAGGAAAAAGAAAAACAGGAGTGAAGGTCCCAATCATTTGCAGAAAAAGCAGCAGAAGGGTTGCTTTCATAAATCTACCCCAGATTAGACCTACTCCTATAACTACCTCCCACAATGCCAACCCATTTATGATAAGCACTTCGGGCACTAGCCCAAAAGTGAGCAACTCTATTGTGCGTATGGCTAGGTCTTGGGCAGGGCTTAAGCCTGGGAAAAATTTAAGAACTCCAAACCATGCAAAAACTATCCCAATACTTATCCGCAGAAATAGCAAACCATTCCTACTCATCCAACTTGTAGCTACTGCATCTATTTTATTCATCTTGCTTGCACTAAAATATTTCATGTCTAATTGTTTATGTGAAATGTTGTACAGAATTATAACATGAAAGTACTACTTCAGGTTCATTTATAAAGATAAGTTTTAAGTAAAAAAAAGAGACGCAAAATATGCGCCTCTTTTCATTTCCCAATATGTTCTCCTTAGTTATCTCATCGTTATCTGCACAATATTTGTAGGCGGTAAGTCGCGATTACGCTTATCAACAGCCTCCACTACTTTATCTGCAAGAGCATTAAAAGCCATTCCTGTTATGCTCTCTGTGTTCAACGCAACAGGTTTTCCTTCGTCGCCACCTTCACGAATACTTTGCACCAAAGGTATTTGGCCTAATAGTTCATATCCTTTGTCTTCGGCTAATTTTTTACAACCATCTTTACCAAAAATATAGTACTTATTGTCTGGTAGTTCAGCTGGTGTGAACCAAGCCATATTTTCTACCAATCCAAGAATAGGTATCTTTACTTTGTCTGCGTTAAACATACTAATTCCTTTCACAGCATCTGCAAGAGCCACTGCTTGTGGTGTACTCACAATCACAGCACCAGTTATGGCCAGTGTTTGCACCAGTGTAAGGTGTATGTCGCTTGTACCAGGAGGAAAATCCACTAGAAAATAGTCTAGCTCTCCCCAGTCTGCATCAGCAATCAATTGTTTCAAGGCATTGCTAGCCATGGCACCACGCCACACCACTGCATCTTCTTTTTTTACAAAGAAACCAATAGAGAGCATTTTTACACCATATTTGTCGATTGGAACAATCAGGTCGCGACCATCTTTTTTTTCCAACATGGGCGATGCATCTTCCGAAGATAGCATTTTGGGTATTGATGGGCCAAATATATCTGCATCTAGCAAACCTACTTTGTAGCCTTTTTGAGCCAAAGCAATGGCTAGGTTGGTGCAAACAGTGCTTTTGCCCACACCACCTTTGCCCGAGGCGACTGCAATAATGTTCTTCACGTCAGGCAATAATTTTGCTAACGCTGGACGTGGAGCCTGTTTAGACTTCACCGAAATATTACCTTTTATTTCTATGTCTTTGTCGGCATGTGTCAAGATAGCCTGCTCTGCCATTTTAACTACCGATTTTATAAACGGATCGTTCTGACGTTCGGTAATCAATGAAAAAGTCACTTTCATACCATCAATTTTCATGTCATCCTCCACCATCCCCGACGACACGATGTCTTTGCCAGTACCAGGGTAACGTACATGTTTAAGGGCATCTAAAATTAGATTTGGATATATTGCCATATTATCTTTAAGTTATCAACTCATCTGTTTGTCAATCTTTGTGAGATGTACATGCTAAGTGAGTCTATTGTTATGATTATAATAAAAATTTCAATCGTTAAGCGATATGCTATTTAGAATGGTTGCAATTTAATGATTTTCTCACAAATTCTTTTGCTTATTGCTCTCTAAATTCTGTTTCTACCAAAACTTCGGTACTCATCGCGTTCTATCTCAATGTTTGGTTCAACCCATTCTTCTCTCTTGGGACAAGTAAACTTGAAGTATTTGATGTTGAGTCCTCGGCTCAGCCATTGTTTTTCGTAGAATGTTTGAATAGACAAAATTTCGCTCTCAATGTCTGAGTTATACAAGTCGTCTGTATCAAAAAGCACTTGAAGCTCATTTTCTTCAACTATAGCTTTTGTATAGGTATATAAGAAGTTACTGTCTGTTTTTAGATGAATTAAGCCTTTTTCTTTCAGTATTTCGCTATATTCTTTCATAAAACGACAAGAGGTGAGTCGCTTGTTTACTTTTTTCATTTGTGGGTCGGGAAAAGTAATCCATATTTCGGAAACTTCATTCGTATCGAAGAAGTGAGCAATCATTTCGATGTGAGTTCTCACAAAGGCCACATTTTCTAGTTTATTTACTGTAGCATCAGTTGCTCCGCTCCACATTCTGGCTCCTTTTATGTCCATTCCAATGAAGTTTTTGTTCGGAAACACCCGAGCCAAACCCACTGTATATTCTCCTTTTCCACATCCCAGTTCTAATACAATGGGATTGTCGTTTTTAAAATACTCTTTGCCCCATTTTCCTTTGAGAGGAAAAGGTTTGTCCTGAAGTTTTTGAAAAGTATATTCAAAAACATTTTTGTAAGCAGCCATTTCTGCAAACTTAGTTAACTTATTTTTCGCCATATAGTTTTGCTGTAATAATAGACAAAGTTAAACAATTTGTCTCACCTAGCAATCTGTTTTTTCTTTTGTCATCTCCGATTTCTCACTCTCAGTTTATAGTAAACAGCAAAAGAGAGGGTCTCATGTTAGATTGTTTTTAATCTTCAGATACTTTCACTTTGCTCCTTCTTCTTGGCAATCTTTACTCTGAAAGTTGCAGTACAAGGGTGTTCTATTTCATTTTGCGTATTTATGTAGTTATATGTAACATATTGATTATAATAAATGTAATCTCACTATATAAAACAACCCTAAGAGTATTGTTTTTTGCTGATAAATTCACTCATAATTCATGCTAGTTTCAATTTAATACTTATCTTTGTTAAAGCACAGAAACAAAAATAAACCTTTTTATAGTATGAATGTAAAAGACATAATGGCACAATTAGCCGCAAGACATCCTGGCGAACCAGAGTTTCATCAGGCAGTTAAAGAAGTCCTACTATCTATTGAAGATGTTTACAATGAGCATCCTGAGTATGAAAAAGCTGGTATTCTAGAGAGAATAGTAGAGCCCGATAGAATTTTCACTTTTCGTGTTCCATGGGTTGATGATAATGGCAAAGTTCATGTCAACATTGGTTATCGTGTGCAGTTTAATGGTGCCATTGGGCCATACAAAGGAGGTATTCGTTTTCACCCTTCAGTAAATTTGTCTACTTTAAAATTTTTAGGTTTCGAGCAAACTTTCAAGAATGCACTCACTACACTTCCTATGGGAGGTGGAAAAGGAGGATCAGATTTTTCTACTAAAGGTCGTTCTAGTGATGAGATCATGCGTTTTTGTCAGGCTTATGTTACTGAAATTTGGAGAGATTTAGGTCCCGACACTGACGTACCTGCAGGAGACATAGGTGTGGGTGCACGCGAAGTTGGTTATATGTTTGGGATGTATAAAAAATTGGCACGCCAACATACAGGAACATTCACTGGCAAAGGTTTGTCATTTGGCGGTTCAAAACTGCGTCCTGAAGCCACAGGTTTTGGAGCTCTCTATTTTGTGAACCAAATGTGCGATGCACACAACATCGATTTGAAGGATAAAACAGTAGCAATTTCAGGTTTTGGGAACGTAGCCTGGGGTGCTGTTTCAAAAGCAACTGAGCTAGGAGCTAAAGTAGTTGCAATATCTGGCCCCGATGGATATATATATGACGAGGAGGGTGTGAACACACCAGAAAAGATTGCTTACATGACAGAGTTACGCAACTCAGGCAATGATGTTGTTGCTCCTTATGCCGATGAGTTTCCAAATGCAAAGTTCTTCGAAGGTAAGAAGCCTTGGGAGTGCAAAGTAGATATTGCTTTGCCTTGTGCTATTCAAAACGAATTGAATTTAGAGGACGCCAAGAAACTAAAAGAAAATGGTGTAACACTTGTTGCAGAAGTTTCCAATATGGGATGTACAGCAGAAGCGGTTGACTTTTTCATGGACAACAAGATGTTGTTTGCTCCAGGCAAAGCTGTTAATGCAGGTGGAGTGGCATGCTCAGGGTTAGAAATGACACAAAATGCTATGCATATTTCATGGACCAACGAAGAGGTTGACAAATGGTTACATCAAATAATGAATGATATACACACACAATGTGTAGATCATGGCACCGATGGCGACTACACAAACTATGTAAAAGGAGCCAATATTGCTGGCTTTATCAAAGTGGCCAATGCTATGATGGCACAAGGTGTTGTGTAGTATGATGATTTTGTAGATTAGCTGTTTCGTAAACAGACAATATAGAGATACCACTTCTAAATATTTTGAAATCACACGATGGGAAGTCGCACAGGAGATTAAGTTCTGCTGTGCGGCTTTTTTTATTTTAGGGCTTTTAGTTGCAATCTAATAAATTTAAAACAGACACATACTTGCATGTGATCCTTAATACATTAACAAAAATATTTTCAAAGCTATAAGTTGTGATTTCATTCCACACTGCAATTATTAGCGTTGATTTGCTCAATCGGTGTTTTCTGTGAGCCAAATTATTATAAGCTTCAGCATGACGCTTGCCAACACCGTTTACATTCAGCATATTAGCCAAATTTTGACTAACAGCTCTACTTTGACTAAATGTATTAATGCTCTTTGATATATCCAACTTTGTTTGTTGAAAACACATTGCATTTATCTTAATAGGTATAGGCGCTTAGAGCGCACTTGTTAATTTGCTGTATTAGTTCTCATTAG
>CAYTJC010000151.1:0-4981 GCA_964437875.1 uncultured Dysgonomonadaceae bacterium | reverse complement strand
CGCCCCTATCAAACACATCACCAACAATATGCAAATGGTCAATTACCAAACGTTGTATTGATTCGCAGATAGCTGCAATAAACTCATCGGCGCTCCCTGTAGTGATAATAGAATTGACAATTACACTGATATATGCTGATTTGTGGGTATTAACGGTAGTTTCGTGCAGTAGCTCTTGTATAATATATTCATATTTTGGAGGAAGCGACTTTCGAACTTTTGACCGTGTGTATTTCGAGGCAGCTGTATCAAGTACTTTCACCAACTTATTCAGTGTCACCACGTACCACTCAGACATGTTGCTCTCTTTTTGTTTTACCAAGCGTAGCTTCTCATAGGGGTAGTAAATGAGTGTACACAACTCTCTTTTCTGACTGTCACGCAAGGTTTGGCCAAATATCTCATTTACTTTTGTGCGAATTGTTCCCGATGCATTTTTCAGCACATGTTGAAAAGCTTCGGCTTCACCATGTATATCCGCCAAAAAATGTTCTGTACCTTTAGGCAAATGCAGTATTGCTTTCAAATTAATTATTTCTGTACTAGCAGAGGCAATAGTAGGAAATGATTTTGATAATAAATTGAGATACTTCAGATCTTTCCTTAATTCTTGATGGTTGTGTGTGGTGTTAGTCATAATTTACAAATTTTAAACAGATTCAATATAAATAACTTCGAACGAACTAAAATAGTTCATTTAATATGTTGATAGATAAAAAAACGAAATCACACACAACTGTGTAATTTCGTTTTTATTTTTTTTCAAAAAGATTTACTTTTATCTATCTATTTCTTTACGCTCAATGCCTCAAAGACTAACTTCTCAAGCTCCTCAGCCAATTCAGGGTTATCTTTGATGCTGTTTTTGGCAGCTTCGCGTCCCTGTCCTAGTTTTGTTTCTTGATAGCTATACCAAGACCCACTTTTTTTGATAATACCCAAGTCTGACCCTAAGTCAACTATTTCTCCCAAACGGGAAATACCTTCACCATATAGTATATCAAATTCAGCTTTACGGAAAGGGGGTGCAACTTTGTTTTTCACTACCTTTACACGTGTATGATTACCCATCATATCTTCGCCATCTTTCAATGCTCCAATACGTCTGATATCTAATCTAACGGAAGCATAAAACTTCAAGGCATTACCACCTGTAGTAGTTTCTGGGTTACCAAACATAACCCCAATCTTCTCACGTAATTGGTTTATAAACATACAAGTAGTATTAGTTTTGCTAATAGTACCCGTGAGTTTTCGCAAAGCTTGCGACATCAGTCTTGCATGTAAACCCATTTTAGAATCACCCATTTCGCCCTCTAACTCAGCTTTTGGTGTCAGAGCAGCAACAGAGTCAATCACCACAATATCAATTGCAGAAGAGCGAATAAGCTGCTCTGTAATCTCTAAGGCCTCTTCACCACTACTGGGTTGAGAGATTATTAACTCATCAATATTTACACCTAGTTTCTCTGCATAAAATCTGTCGAAGGCATGCTCAGCATCAATAAATGCTGCTACACCCCCTGCTTTTTGTGCTTCGGCAATGGCATGTATGGCCAATGTTGTTTTACCTGAAGATTCTGGACCGTATATTTCAATTACTCTTCCGCGTGGATACCCACCAACTCCCAAAGCAACATTCAGAGCAATGGAGCCCGAAGATATCACATCTATGTTAACAACTTCCTCGTCACCCATTTTCATGATTGAACCTTTACCATAAGTTTTCTCAATCTTATCCATAGTTGCACGGAGAGCCTTTTGTTTCTCTGTATTCACTTTATTCTCTTTTTCTACTGCCATAGTATATAATTGATTTGATGATTAATAATCTAACTTTATGCTGTTTAAAATAATAAGTTGAAGATAATCAATTAGTCTAACTTCAATTCTAATAGTTGGGTTGCATGTTCTTTGGTATTCACTGCTCTACCCGATATTACGTGAAGTATTTCACCTTTTTCGTCAACCACAAATGTGGTACGCACCGTACCCATATATTTTCTGCCCATCATGGTTTTTTCTTGCCAAACACCAAATTCCTCTACCAATTTCTTATCGGTATCAGCTATTAATGGAAATGGCAGACTGTGTTTTTTAATAAATTTCTGATGCGATGTTTCACTGTCAACACTCACACCCAAAATTTGATATCCAGCTTTTAGCAATTCAGAATTACTATCTTTCAAGCTACAAGCTTGTGCCGTACAACCTGGAGTATTGTCTTTTGGGTAGAAATATAATATCAATTTCTTTCCCTCATAATCACTTGCTTTTATCTCTTTTCCGTCTTGGTCTGTTCCTAACAATTCTGGTATTTTGTCACCTTTCTCTAAAGCCATGTTTTTATATTTGTTTGTTTCAACATTTGGAATTCAAAGATAGTAAAAAAAAGACTAATGTGGAGAGAAAAATAAGCAGAGAGAAAAACAGGTGGATACTTTTGAACACCTCATTATTATTTTATAGTTATACTTAGCATGCCACAACAAGATATAAAGGAGGTAATCTGTGAATGCACTTATAAGAATAAACCTCTTAAGGAGTTTCTTTTGGCTTCTATCTGAAAAACTCTGAAAACATTCAGAGACAATACGGAGACTATAGGAGCTTTTTATAACCCTATTGCTTGATAGCTAGCTTTGGTCAATTTGTAAAGCTTAGAAAAGCGACCTATTTTGTGGCAAAAATAATTTATTGCAAGCTCTGTCTCGATTGGATCACGAAAACTTTTTTTATTTGGATCATCAGCGGAGGAACTTTGCTGTGAGATTTTTTTTTTGCTCCAAAAGTATCTCGGTTTTCGCGGTTAGGCATTTTTATTTGCTCAATCTGCAAAGAAAGATGGCTAAAACACAATGTGTTTCCCCAATCCACCATCGCCGATTGTCTAAAACACATTGTGTTTCTTAAATCCACCATCGCCGATTGCCAAAACACTTTGTGTTTCTCGAATCCTCTATCTCCGATTGTCAAAACACTTTGTGTTTCTCGAATCTTCCATCGCCGATTGGGCAAAACACTTTGTATTTCTCAAATCCTCCGTCGCCGATTGGGCAAAACAAATTGTGTTTCTCAAATCCTCCATCTCCGATTGGGCAAACACATCGTATTTATCAAGCCCACTACGTCCGATTGAGCAAACACAAGGTGAAAAATGTAATTATACAAGCTCCCTTAATTAGTTTTATTTAATTTAATCAATGGAGTAAAACCTATAATGGGCATGCTTTCTAAGGTGCGTGTCTGTGAAAGCTATTTAGCAAGCTTACTTTAAGCTTGCTAAATATAGATGTTGAGAAGTAATCAATTTTTTGCAGGCAAGTTTATATTGAAGCGATTTAAGTGAGAGCAAAACTAACTAACGAAGTGCCCTTATTCACTTTGTAGTAGATTTTAGCACGAAATATAAGTGCATTTTCTTTAAAAAAAATAATTAGCCGGATATATGTTATGACTTATTTGTTTGTGAGGCGAAAACCGACAGTTTATAACTGTCAATAAACATTACAACCTTACTCGATGTTTATAGATAACTAAGTATCTTAAGATTAAGTTGTAATTCATAAACCTCAAAAAAAGCTCTCGTATTATATCTACAGCTTTCAATATTTTACTCGGAAATGAAAACGTCAGCACAAAAAATATCTATCTTCATTCTTAACCTATTTGGTATAGGAGTACTTCTGATAATTATATTTTTAATTTCAACCAATATTAAGTCGAAATCATTTAAAATTGATGATACCTATACTGATGTCTTCTTAGGAGATTCGCACGTGCGCTACACTGTAAACGACACTTTGCTAGCACATAGCATTAGCTTAGCCAACAGTTCAGAATCTATTTATTTCTCTTACCATAAACTAAAACTACTTCTGAAATCAAACCAAACTATAGAAACTGTGCATTTAGGGTTTAGTTATCACAACATTTCAGACTATTACGATCAGTATATTAATGGGAAATATTCTCAATCAGTTGCACCTAATTATTTTTACATACTTTCTTTCAACGAACAGTTACAAATGTTTAAGTGGAACTCCAGAAGGTTACCGTCGTTCGTTAGAGCTATTTTGAAGTCAGGGATAAAGATATGGCGCAACGAAAACACTTTTACAGGGGGTTTTGATAATCCATACACCAACACCACAGCCAACAATGCAACAATGGACGAAAGATTAAAACTTCAGTACTACACCAATGATACCCTCAACTCCTTTTCAGCTCTAAACTTGAAGTACTTTGACAACATTGTTGAACTCTGCAAGGAACAACAAGTGGAATTAGTGATAATAAACACCCCAGTGCATGCATATTTTCTTTCGAAAGTTCCACAAAAGTTTATTGATAGGTATAATTCCATTATTAACTCTAACAACCTCCGCATAATAGACTTAACTCTTATGGATCTACCCGATACTAGCTTTCAAGCGGAGGGCGATCTAGTTTCGATGGAAGGGTCAATGAGAGGAACAGATGAGCTAAAGCCATAAAGCTCTAAACAAAACACATTTCCTCTTCTCATCTTTTATTCGTATATTGCTCATTACCACCAAACTTTATCTAACACCAATTTGTTAGAAATATCTCCTTAGTTATCTTTACAGAAAACAGAGAACAAGATATTTCATAGCGCGAGATGTGCAATGAGAGGTTTTTTGATGTAAATAATATTCACACTAAAAGAAATAAAATATGAAAAATGCTTATATAGCTACTTACCCTCCTCGCCAATGCGGAATTGGAACATTTACAGAAAATCTTTTTAATTCGATGATCGAATCAAATAAAGATGATTTGGATAATAGAAACAGTTTTATTGTTGCTATGGATGATGATGATGAAGAAGTGCTAAACTATCCAGAAGAGGTAAAACTGACCATCAAGCAAGAGCTACAAGAAGATTATCTTGCTGCAGCTAAGTATATAAACGTGAGCGGTGCCGACTGTTGCATATTGCAACATGAATTTGGTATTT
>CAYTJC010000150.1:0-4983 GCA_964437875.1 uncultured Dysgonomonadaceae bacterium | reverse complement strand
TGGCCATCAAGAGCAACTTCTCCAATATATGGCAATCTTATCTCAACAACTTAGAGCTTTTTAAGTTGGAGGATGAAAATGTGGAGAACGCCCGTGAAAACTACCAAATTGCAATAGAAAGATATAAACTGGGCGATCTTGCAGGGATTAGGTTGCGCGAGGCTCAAAATAGTTTGTTGGAAGCTGAAGAGAGGTTAGTGACAGCCCAATTTAACATTAAAATAAATGAAATAGCTTTGAAGCAAATAAGTGGAATGGTGGCGGAGTATCTTTAATTGTAAAGTTATATTTGTTTCGTCAATTCCGTCATTTGGTTAAACTTTTGTTCTCATTGAGACTCTGTCTTATATTTAAGTATGGATTCCTGATATAAGTTGGCATATTTCATATCATTTAGTTGTTGCTCAAAATTTCAATAATTGCTTTTTCTCTATTCATTAATCTGTTAATTAACCCCGAGTAATAGTGCTTTCTATTTTTCTTTCTAAATAAATTTGTACTTTTGCACTATACAAATTATTCCCATCAATAAATGAAACATACATTTTTAGGCCTAATAGAAGATAGCATTCGAAAAAATTGGAAACTACCTGCTCTTACAGATTTTGAGGGAGAAACTATTCGTTACAAAGACTTTGCGTTTCACATAGCCAAACTTCATGCTTATTTTAAAGCAGGTGGAGTAAAAAAAGGAGACAAGATAGCCATCTGTGGCAAAAATTCATCCCATTGGGCTGTGGCTTTTTTCGGCACATTAAGTTACGGTGCGGTTGCTGTGAGTATATTGCACGAGTTTGATAAAAGTAGCGTAGAGTATATCGTTGATCACTCTGATGCTAAAGTGTTTTTTGTAGATAAGGCTCTCTATCAAAATTTAGATATGGCTTCTATGCCAAAGTTGGAAACAGTTGTTTCGCTTGATAGCTTTTCATTAGAACAGACTAACTCTGAAGAGTTGAAAGATTTTTTCGCTAATGCAGAAGAGTACTTCAAAAAGATGTTTACAAAAGATTTCACGGCCAACGACATTGATTTTCATCAAGAAGAAGAAGAGGAGCTGGCCGTGCTCAACTATACGTCGGGCACCACAAGTAGTCCGAAGGGGGTAATGATTCCTTATCGCAGTTTGTGGTCGAACACAAAATTTGCTAACGATAACCTTAAGTTTATAAAAGGGGGAGACAACATAGTGTGTATGTTACCCATGGCACACACTTACGGATTGGCATTCGAAATCCTTAACTCCATATCCATGGGTTGCCATATCCATTTTCTTAGCCGAACACCTTCGCCACGCATCATTATGGATGCTTTTGCTAAGATTAAACCAAAGCTGGTGTTGGCAGTGCCATTGATTATTGAGAAAATTGTAACCCGCAATGTCTTCACCGAGATTCACAAACAACCTGTGAATACGCTCATCAGAATACCCATTCTCAATCTATATATCCGCAACAAAATAAAGAAAAAGCTTATCAAGTTTTTTGGCGACAATTTAGTAGAAGTAGTTATTGGTGGAGCAGCTCTTAACAAAGAGGTAGAGCGTTTTCTTCGCTTCATTCATTTTCCCTACACCGTTGGCTATGGCATGACGGAGTGTAGTCCACTGATAGCCTATGCCTTCTGGAAAGAATTTAAAGGACAATCGTGTGGACAAATTGTGGACAGAATGGAAGCCAAAATAGATAGCAATAATCCAGAAACAGAAGTTGGCGAGATATTGGTGCGCGGCACCAACGTAATGCTTGGCTATTACAAAAACGAAGCCGCAACTAAAGAGATAATGCTTCCCGATGGTTGGATGAAAACTGGCGACTTGGGCATTATGGATAAAGATGGCTTTCTGTTTATTAAAGGGCGCAACAAGAACCTTATCTTGGGCGCATCTGGGCAAAATATTTATCCCGAAGAGATAGAAGATAAACTCAACGAATCGCCCTACATACAAGAAGCTCTCGCCATAGAAGAGAATAGCAAAGTTGTTGCCCTTATCTTTCCCGATGCAGAGGCAATGAAGGACAACAAAATAGATCCAAAAGATTATCAAACCTTTTTTGATGGCGTTATAAAAGAGATCAATCAGAACTTACCTGCTTATAGCAAAATTAAATCATTCCGTATTCAAGAGAAAGAGTTTGATAAAACTCCCAAGAGAAGCATCAGGCGGTTCAAATATACAGATAATTAATTAAAATATATGAGAACTCTCATGCTACAGATAATCACGGGTATATATTCATGCTGTTTTGCAGGTAAAAGTATTTTATAGGCCTCAAGGTTATTGCAATTCACTCTTAGGCATTAGCTAAGTAAGTTGTGATGCTTGCCTTTTATTCTTCCATTCTCTTCAAAACCGTTAGGCTTTAAAGAGAATGGTTTTTTTGTTGTTGGTGAGCCATGAATAAAACACGTATCTGTATTGCGTTATTGTAGAGAGTGTAGGCAAGTTCCATTTTTATACACTCCATTCTTTTCACTTACAGTTGTTTGCCCTCTCATATTTGTTGATTACAACCTACCAATCCTATATACTCTATTTTATTCTAAATAAATATGTACTTTTGTATGTAAACTTTTTTCTAATTGAAATATATGGAACATGCTTTTTTAGGACTAATTGAGCAAAGTATTCGCAAGAATTGGGAACTTCCAGCTCTTACAGATTATCAGGGCGAAACAATCTATTACAAAGACTTAGCATTAAGTATGGCCAAGCTGCATGCCTACTTCAAAGCTGGTGGAGTGAAAAAAGGTGATAAAATAGCCATTTGTGGCAGAAACTCTGCAAACTGGGCATTATCTTTTTTCGGAACCCTGAGCTATGGTGCAGTTGTTGTGAGTATTTTGCATGAGTTTGACAAAGCAAGTGTGGAGTATATTGTAGATCACTCTGATGCTAAAGTGTTTTTCACAGATACAGCAATTTATGAAAAGATTGATAGAAAATTGACGCCTCAATTAGAAACAGTTGTATCTCTCGATGATTTCTCACTTTTACATAGTAACTCTGAAGAGTTGAAAAGCTTTTTCGAGAATGCAGACAATTACTTTAAGAAAACTACCACCAAAGACTTCACAGCCAACCATATTGATTGGCACAAAGAAGATGCCGACGAACTGGCTATAATCAATTATACATCGGGCACAACAAGCAGTCCTAAAGGTGTCATGATACCCTATCGTAGCATATGGTCTAACACCAAGTTTGCTAATGATAATGTTACCTTTATGCAAAGAGGAGACGATATTGTGTGTATGCTCCCCATGGCACATACTTATGGCTTAGCATTTGAGATTCTTAAATCTATAACGCTGGGGTGTCATGTTCATTTTCTTGGAAAAGTACCCTCGCCACGCATTATCAAAGCAAGCTTTGCTAAATATAAGCCGAAACTGGTGATGGCTGTCCCTTTGATTATTGAGAAAATTGTTACAAGTAGTATTTTCCCAGCTATAGAGAAACAACCTGTAAAGACACTACTCAAAGTTCCTATTGTCAATATCTTTGTGCGTAAAAAGATAAGAAATCAGATGATTGATTTTTTTGGTGGTCAATTAGGTGAAGTGACAATTGGAGGTGCATCACTTAATAGCGAAGTAGAGAAATTTCTTTTGTCCATTCGTTTTCCATTTACAGTTGGGTATGGAATGACTGAAACCAGTCCACTTATAGGTTATTGTTCATGGAGAGAATTTAGAAGCCAATCGTGCGGTAAAGTTGTGGATAGGATGGAGGTGAAAATTAACTCTGATAATCCAGCAACTGAAGCTGGAGAAATATTTGTGCGTGGCATGAATGTAATGTTGGGCTACTACAAAAACGAAGAGGCTACTAAAGAGGTAATGCTTCCTGGTGGATGGATGAAGACGGGCGACTTAGGCATAATGGATAAGGATGGCCTCATGTATATCAAAGGGCGCAACAAAAACTTGATTATAGGAGCATCGGGGCAGAATATTCACCCCGAAGAAATTGAAGAGAAGCTCAACAACTCGCCCTATATTCAAGAGACCTTGGCAATAGATGAGGATGGTAAAGTTGTTGCCCTTATCTATCCCGATGCAGAGGTGATGAAACAAAACCAAATTGACCCGAAAGATTATATCACTTTTTTTGATAAAGAGATAAAACGAATCAATAGCACATTGGCTTCTTATAGTAAAATAAGATCGTTCCGTATTCAAGAGATAGAGTTTGATAAAACTCCCAAGAGAAGCATCAGGAGGTTTAAATATACTGACAATTAATGGAAACTCGAGAGAGTAGGGCATGGGGTTACATTCGTTCACAATAGTATGCTGAGGCACTAAAACAGTTAAAACAGAACTTACATTGCAACTACTGGTGTCCATACGTTTTGCTTTTAAGCAAGACCCTATGGCTTCAATGAAAAACATAACACCTTCTTTTATTGTTATAACATAGTACAATCTGACAAATAGTCAGTTATTTTATTTGGCAAGAGATTTGTGCAGTATTTAGCAAAGATCAATCAATATTAGTCAAATAGTAAAACACTATACCTATGAATTATAACAACTTTACAATTAAAGCCCAAGAGGCTTTACAAAAAGCAATAACCCTTGCACAACGTGCCAATCAGCAAATAATAGAACCCGCACATTTGTTAAAGGCCTTGATGTTGGTGGGCGAAAACATTACCAGCTTCCTGTTTAGCAAACTAAGTGTAAATGCTCGCAATCTTGAGTTAGCATTAGACAGAGAGTTAGAGTCTTATCCCAAAGTATCGGGTGGAGATCCCATGCTCAGTCGCGAGAGTAATGCAGTGATGCAAAAAGCTGCCGACTTTGCCAGCAAAATGGGCGATCAATATGTATCGCTTGAGCATCTCTTGCTTGCCATATTAAGCGAAAAGAGCACTGCTTCGCAAATGCTTAAAGATGCAGGTGTTACACAAAAACATCTTCAAATGGCTATCGACGAATTGCGCAAGGGCGAGAAGGTGACCAGCCAATCGGCCG
>CAYTJC010000149.1:0-5003 GCA_964437875.1 uncultured Dysgonomonadaceae bacterium | reverse complement strand
TTATGGGAGCAGTGTTTTTAAACACAAAAACAAATGCTTTAATCAATGTCTATTTGTGGGTAGTTAATCTCACTGGTATTATAAGTTTCATCCCTATTGTTGCTTATTTCTATATTCCCGAAGTGAGAATGTATGCATTAATCTTTCTATTAGTTTTGTTTGTAATTGGTAGGATTGTTGTTTTTATAAAGTCATACACCTTTTTCGTATTGTCCCACATTGGTAGTCTCTATTTTTTTGTCTATCTTTGCGGCATTGAAATAATGCCCTATGTCTTATTGTATAAGGTTGCTATTTTAATAAATTAATGACACCAATATTGTATTTCTTACAAGCATTCTATGAGTTTGAAAGTAAAAAAGATACTTGTTTCACAACCAAAACCTACCAATGACAAGTCTCCCTATTATGAAATTGCGGAAAATCATAAGGTAGAAATAACTTTCCGTCCTTTTATTAAAGTTGAAGGACTCCCTGTTAAAGAATTTAGACAACAACGCATTCAAATCCTCGATTTTAGTGCTATTGTTTTTACAGCACGTACGGCAGTTGACAATTTCTTCTTGCTTTGCGAGGAGTTGCGCATCACTATGCCCGAGTCTATGAAGTACTTTTGTAACTCAGAAGCAATTGCTCTCTATTTGCAAAAGTATATCGTTTATCGGAAGCGTAAAATATTCTTTAGCCAAACAGCCAAGATAGAGGGTCTTTCGAATGCATTTACCAAACACAACAAAGAAAAGTTTCTTTTGCCAGTTTCAGAACATCACAAAGATGATGTGGCTGAGTTTTTAGAAAAGAAGAAACTCGACTATACCAAAAGTGTAATGTATCGGACAGTAAGTAACGATTTTGAGAATGGCGAAAAACTAGATTTCGATATGCTTATCTTCTTTAGTCCTTCTGGTGTGTCTGCATTAATGAAAAATTTCCCCGAGTTTAAAGAAGAAGACTATGCAATTGGTTGTTTTGGAAAATCAACAGCTGCTACACTTAAAGAATTAGGAATCACAGTTAATTGTGAAGCGCCTATTCCTGGTGTTCCTTCAATGACTGCTGCTCTTGACTTGTTTCTGAAAGAAAACCACAAGAAATATAAATAAACACATAGGCCTTATATTTTTTTGGTGCTGAAATTTTGAAAGCAAGGCACATTGATTTGCAATTACTTATGTGTAATACAACAACCTATTTGTTCCCTAGCTTTGTTTCAATATGATAAAAATAGAAGAGAGGTTTACTTTTAAAAAAGAAGAACGTGTAACGGGAAATAAAAGAGTGGATGCCATCTTCGCATCGGGCAAAAGCTTTATTAGTTATCCATTGCGTGTTGTATATTTACTACATGAACAAACCTCTTTATCTAGCTGTTCTATATTGGTAAGTGTGCCCAAGAAACGAATAAAAAAAGCAGTACATCGCAATAGAATTAAGCGATTGGTTCGAGAGTCTTATCGGCTAAATAGGAGTTTAATCAACAGCCTTGAGCTTGATCAACAACCAATAGACATTGCTTTTATTTATGTGAAAGACACTGCAACCAATTTAAAGGAGATTGACAAGGCAGTAAAGAAAGCATTGAATCAAATTGCAATCCGCATCAAAAAAAACGAAGAGAGTGAGTAAATTAACTAAGATAGGGGGTAAAGTATTAATTGCCCCCATTGTTTTTTACAGATATGCTATATCTCCGCTCAAACCTGCAACCTGTAGATATACCCCCACTTGTTCGCAATATGCCATTGAGGCTATCAAAAAACATGGACCATTCAAGGGTTCGCTCTTAGCAGCCAAAAGAATTGGGCGTTGTCATCCTTGGGGCGGACATGGCTACGATCCTGTTCCCTAGCAACTGACAAGCAAATCATAATCTTGTGCACTTGCTCATATACACTCATATACACTTATACTCAACCATACTATATCTCTCTTTCTCAAATCTATTTTCAATAACTATGGAGCTATTCGATATTCATACGCATCAGATTCTCTTAGAAGACAACGATGACCCTTATCATTCGTGCATATTAGATGTATATCCATTGGAGTTTGAAGTGGCTAAGGTAACCTATGATAGGCACAGCTTTTCGTGTGGTATTCATCCTTGGTATTCAGAAGATAGTGAGTCTCAATTGAAGTATCTTGCCGAAATTGTTACTCACCCTCGTATCATTGCTATAGGAGAAACAGGATTAGACAAAATAAAAGGTCCATCGTTCGATGTGCAAATTCCCGTATTTAAACGTCACATAGAGCTGTCGGAGCAACTGAAGAAGCCGCTTATCATTCATGCTGTGAAAGCTTGGGAGCAGCTCTACCATATTCGCAAAGAAATGAAACCTACACAGCCTTGGATTATCCACGGCTTTAGGGGTAACCCGCAAGTAGCACAACAAATGGCAAAGGCTGGATTTCTTTTCTCTCTGGGCAATAAGTTTAATGTTGACTCTCTTGAATTCATCCCAAAAGGGTCTCTCTTTTGCGAAACCGACGAAGATGAAATGGATATTAGGGATGTTTATCAACAAATAGCGGATGCTTTGAACCAAGATATAGAGGAATTTGCTGCTCAAATTGCTGAAAATGTTCACAGGGTGTTTCCTACATTGCAAACTCCACCTGCGTATTTTGTTGAGGAATAGAGAGGGGAGAGTTAAAAGTTGAGAATTAAGAATTAAGAGTTAAAGTTGATTGGCTTATTGATGATTCTAAGCTAATTATACAAAATGATAACCCTCCGATTACGTGCATTTGTATTGCGTGTACTATTTAAATAGCAAGTAACTTCATAGGATAAATATCGCGTAGTGAAATTGTTTTTTGGCTTTTCTTGCTGCGCAATATTCACCTTGATGAAATTTGAGTTTCTATTTTTATCAGGGCATGCCGATTGCAAATCGGCTCTAACGGGCCTCATAAGTTTTGTAGGAGTTGAGAATTAAGTGCTTGAATTCTTTGTTTAAACACTATTCAAACAGCATTGCATAACAGAAAACCGCAACTACTCTATAAAAGGTAATTGCGGCTTAGTTGTTTAGATATCCTCAGAGGGTTTTCCTCGACCTCGAGGAGGTCATATGTTTATAGTTCAGTCGTTATATTTTGACATCCAACCACCTCGTTGTCGCATCTTGTGCTAGCAATTGTCTCAGACCAGTGCTGTTGAGGGCACACATGTCAGGAGGACTTGCACTAGCAGGCATTGGAATTGCAAATACTTATATCGACATCAATCTCAGTCCCACATAAAATGTTCTTGGTTGTGCTGGGCCATACATATAATCACTATCTCTATTCTTGAAGTTGTCTGAGTCTGATTGAAAATAGTTAGTTATATTTTTAATCCCACCAAATATCTCTACTGAAGAATTTACACTCTCTACTAGCAGGGTGTAACCCAACTTCAAGTTCAACTCACCAAAGGGTGACGACTTTCTGTACTCATTGGGAGCCCACTCTTCGTTTGGTGAGAACTTTGCCAACAACATAGAACCAGTATATATGCCACTTAACGAAGCACTAAAGTTTTTACTTGGGGTAAGCGAAAATACTGCATATCCATATTGGTTGGGACTGCGCATAAAATCGCGTTTCCCATCGGGTAATTCATCAAAATGGGTGATGGCTTCTTCGTATTTGCTACTTTGTACTGTAAATCCAGCTTCTATTTGCGCCAGCTTATTGTAGTTGGCACGAGCCTCCAATGTCAATCCTTTAACCACTGCTGTTGGACCATTTCTTTTTTCAAACAATTCTCCTCTGTCATCCGATCCTGTTGGGTGGAGATAGAAAGCATCTTTTAGCTGCGTGTAAAATCCTTCGAGGGTAAAGCCTACAATGTACTTTTCGGTTGGTACGTCAAAGTTCATCGATCCGCTCACACTATTTGAGTGCTCTGCTTCTAAGTTTGGGTCTAATGAGATGCGTGAAACTCCTCCACCTGCAAATGCAATGTGAAGATCAGAGTCAAAGGCTTGCGGTGCACGGAAGCCTGTTCCCCAAGTTGCTCTAAATTGTGTATATTGCTTTAGTCTGTATAGTAGAGAAACACGTGGACTCACAATAGGGTTGTCCAAGAAGTTGTGCTTGTCGGCCCTCACACCAGTAAGCAATGTGAAATCGCTATTTATCTTCCAATCACTTTGCACAAACACACCTAAGTTTTTTGATTGTTGATTAATTTCGTAGTTGTATTGTGGAATGGAGTCAACCACTTCGTCATATATATATTCAACTCCTCCAGTGAGCATATTGCTCCCCGAAAAGAAATCATAGAGCTTGTGATTTACATTTACTCCACCTTGCATAGTTGTATTGTCTGTCTTTCCATAAGGAGGATTAGACAAATGCTCAAATAGTGCATCTTCAAACTCTGTTTGAGATTCATACTCATCTATTTCGGGGTACAAACCTGTGTAGTGGTCACGGTCTGTTTTTTGGCCAGCCATGTATGCATTAACAGAGGTAAGGTTGTCATTAAAACTAATTTCATAATCCAATCCTCCCATTAATATATGGTGTATTCGCTCTTCCGACTGTTTTGCCAAGTGTGCCAATTTGTCTGTCATCTCTCCACCATAGCGGTACTCGTACATGCTGGTGAAGTTAAGTTCTAGCTTTTGATTATCGGCAGGTTTGTAAAACAAGTTAGCTCCAAATGAGTTGTTTTTAAGTTTTGGCAATTCGGAAAAATTGTCGCGTTCCTTCTTCACACTCCCATCAGGAAGCAGTGTTTCTCCAACATGATCATACTGCTCTCTATCTCTATGGCTCACAAAGAGTACAGCACCCACATTTCTTTTCTTGTCACCATGCTGATGTTGCCATTTATCACATTGTCTATGGCTCTTCCATTGATGCTATGGTAGGTATAGCTTATGTCGTAGGCGTTGCTTTGAGGTATTTGTGTTATCACATTCACCGTTCCACCAATGGCACTTGAGCCATAAAGGGCAGAACCACCACCACGCACCACTTCTATGCGATCTACCATGTTTGCTGGT
>CAYTJC010000148.1:3633-5029 GCA_964437875.1 uncultured Dysgonomonadaceae bacterium | reverse complement strand
AATCAATGGACTGAATATAGGACGGCTATTCATCAAAATCTGGGAGTAGCTACCGCCTAATCCATTCATGCGCAATTGTGTGTAATTGCACGTCTGACAGTCTGTCTCTACCCTCAAACCAGGTTGAAAGTTGAGCCCCTCGGCAATGTTAGTAGCATCTACAGCTTTCAATGTGTTTTTACCCAACACATTCACAATAACTGGAGTTTGTGTTTTTCGCTGAAAGGTTTTTGTTCCTGTCACCACCAATTCGTCTAGCGACATCAGTTCGCTTTCTAAATCGAAATTCACCGTAATAGTTTGACCAGCTATTGCTTCAATCTCTTTCTCTTGATCTTTGTAACCAACAAATTTAGCCACTAGGGTGTGCTTGCCTACAGGCAAATCTATCAACATGTAGTGTCCAGTTTCATCGGTAGATATACCTTTGTTTGTACCCTTCACATATACATTGGCAAATGGTACATGCCCTCCCTCCGATTTTACATCGCCAAAAACATTGGCATCAGTTTTCTGAGCCCATACCAAAGAAGGAGCGAATAGGCTGGTTATAGAAATAAATAGGATTATAATTCTCTTTGTCATTTTAATTATTGTTTTGTTTCAACGTAAATTATGTTTGTTAATTCTTCATTTAGCAGTAGCTTTTTCTCACCAATGCTTACTTCCATCATTTTCATTTCATCAAAGACTTTTTCAACACGAATTGGAGTCTTTAGGGCAATGCCATTTGATGCACAAAAGTCGAAAAAGTCGGGATTAGAACTAAATAGTCTAACAATTGTATACTCTTTTTCTATCTCAGCTTCAGACAGTACAATGGCATCACTTATAGGGCTTTCTATTCCATCGCTACAAGGAATAGGGTCGCCATGTGGATCGGAAGCCGGGAAGTTTAAATATTTATCTATTCTGTCTGCCAGAAAATCTGAGGTTAGATGCTCCAATCGCTCCGCCTCTTCGTGTATTTCGTGAAGCGATAGGTCTAGCGTTTTGTGCAAAAAAGCCTCCCACAGTCTGTGTTTGCGCAATATGTTCAAGGCAAGCTTATTCCCCTCGGGTGTTAGCGATAGTTTCTGATACTTGGTATAATTCACCAGGTTCTTTTGTGCCAAGCTTCGGGCCATATCTGTTGTGGCTGCGTTGGTTATATCTAGCAATTTGGCCAACGTGCCAGGACGTGTGTCCTCGCCCATGCGTTGTTCTTGCAGGTATATAGTTTTCACGAAATTCTCTATGGAAATTGACATTGTTGTGTTGTTTTGTTCTATATTTAAGCACGCTTAAATAATAGAACGCTTTTACCTAAATAAAGTTTTGAGAGATGTGTGTTTTTATTATCCTATCTTATTTAAGCGGACATTTATTTGTTTTTATAACAGAAGCTGTAACGAAA
>CAYTJC010000148.1:1806-3623 GCA_964437875.1 uncultured Dysgonomonadaceae bacterium | reverse complement strand
CATTATTGATTCTGTAGTTTTATTTTAAAAAAATGCATCATTCATTGTCTATCTGATCTTTAGACTTTAGCTTCGTAGAAGTGCTCAGTTATGTCGTTGTTTAATAAAAGAAATAATCAATGCACATAGTTTTGCAATTAATCTGTAGTGACATTGATTTTTTAATTGACAATCAGAGTAAATAAAAAAAAAGCGAAGGAGATATTTCTTCTCCCTCGCTTTACTAATAATATGATTAAACAGTGCCCTTAAGCAAGCATTCGTCTGTTTTGTCTAGTTTGTTTTATTCTTCTATCTCTATTTTGGTCAATACAACAACCACTGTCTCCAATTCTGCTGGAATCATTGGCAATTCTAAAGCTTTTGCATTCAAATTTATTCTTGCAGTTTCAGCTTTTAGTTCTGTCATGTTGAAACTAATAATCTCTTCGTTCAAAAATGCAGAGACTCTCTCTCCTTTAGCACCATATATTCCTGTGCCTTCACCCATAATACCTTCACTTGTATAAACACCTTCATTATCAAATGTTACATAAGTAGGTGGAACAAGATCTTCCATTACTGGGCTTGTTATGTCAATTGGTTCTTCACCTTCAATTTCCACACTGGTTGCACGCCATTTGCCGTAAAGCAATTCAATATCGTGATCAAAACCAACTTCGGGAGTGTAATCCTTTTTCAACACTAAGGTAACTGTTTTAATTTCTTCTGAAGTTTTTAGGTCTCCAAAATCGATATCATCTGCGTTTACTTCAACTTTTGCAGTTTTATCATCCAAAGATTTCACTTTGAAGCTAACAGTCTCTCCCTCTTTTACAGATACAGTAATTGTTTTGTCTTTGGCAACATATCTTCCTGTTCCTTCACCAACAATACCTTTACTTGAAAATGTACCGTCCTTTGCAAATGTTACTGTAGTTGCATCAACTATCATTTCCACAACAGGGTCTGTTAAGTCAAGAGTGCCTTCGTCCACTTCTACTTCTGTAGCACTCCACTCACCGTGAAGCATTTGGATAGGATAGCCAAAATTGCCGTTTTGATTGTTGTTGTCGTCATCGTCGCTTGAGCATCCTACAAATGCTAATAATGGCAATACAGCCAATCCGAATAAAATCTTTTTCATACTTGTTTTGTTTAATAAATTAATAATTCTGTTATCAGCCTAGTAGATGATACTATCTCCGAAACGTTGCATCTATAAGGGTTTCTTTTGTTTGATTAATGAAAGTTTAGAGATTGTTTAGGATGTATTATAGCTGAAAACAACAAGTGTATGGAGGAGAAAAAGAAAGCGAGAAGATATTGCTATCTCCTCGCTTTCAGTAGTGTGTCTTTAGATACTACCATCAATAGGCAGCGTATCTAAGTGTATCTATTCTGAGTATCGCTTACTTTTTAGTCTGCTTTGTTAATGTCACAGTCACTAGCTCTATTTCAATTGGAATGTCTATTCCAAACTCCACTTCCTGTGGATTCAATTCAATTTTAGCACTCAATGCGCTTAGTGCAGTCATTTCAAAATCGAGAGACTCTTCACCCACAAGCGTGTATATTGTTTTGTCTTTAGTAGCATACCTTCCTGTGCCATTGCCCAAGATGCCTTCGGTTGTGTAAACACCTTTATTGTCAAATGATACATAAGTGGGTTTAACTAGCTGCTCTGTCACAGGATCGGTCAAGTCAATAGGTTTGTCGTACACACCCTCTACACTGGTGGCACGCCACTTGCCATAAAGCATTTCAATGTTGTAATCGAAATCAGTTATGGCTTTATAGTCTTTAGTTAGTTCTATTATCACAGATTCTGCGGTGCC
>CAYTJC010000148.1:1531-1796 GCA_964437875.1 uncultured Dysgonomonadaceae bacterium | reverse complement strand
AACGCTTTTGCATTTACTCTTCTTTTTGCGGTTTTAGCAGACAAAGCTGTCATCTCAAAGTTTATTTTATGTTTCCCTATTGAGGTAGCAATTTCTTTTCCTCTGGTTGAAAAACTTCCTGTACCCTCGCCAAAAATGCCCTCGCTCATATAGGTGCCCTGCTCACCAAAAGTTATATAAGTTGGCGGAACAATTAGTTCGTTCGTTGGATCTGTTAAGTCTAATGTTATTACTCCTATCTTCATGCTAGTAGCACGCCACTGCC
>CAYTJC010000148.1:0-1521 GCA_964437875.1 uncultured Dysgonomonadaceae bacterium | reverse complement strand
GTAGTCAAAATCAGTTGTGCCTGTATTGTCATCATCACTTGAGCAAGCCACAAACAATAGTGGCAAAATAGCTAATGCAAATAAAATTTTCTTCATAATTGGTTGTTTTTTTAGTTTACAATTTAATCTACAAATATAACCAATTGACTGATATATCTATTGTTGCTACGCGTAAGAAATATGTATGAACGTGAAAAACCTTGAAGAGTTGGAAAACAGATAGTTGATTTCCTATACATATTTGGGATAATGGCACAGTGGGGGTTTGCTGATGAAGTAGATGGGATATTTCGACAAGCTCAATATTCACTCTTTTACAGGCTCAGAGACCCAAAACAAAACGAATATTACCCAAAAGAGAGTCTTTGCATGTAAGTATAATAGGGGTCGTGAACTTAAGATTATTAGCTACCTACACATATATTATAAGAGTGTGTGGAATAATTTGGGTTTAAAAAGACTGCTTGTTAGTATTTCGTTAGAAGAGCAGCCTCGTTTATCTCAGTTTTGCATTTTATTTGCAACAAAAATAAATTAATCAGACCAAGTGCAAATGTTTTTGAAGCAAAAATTATTTATTGCTCCAGTCTGTAAATAAATATGGCGTAAAAATTATTTATTTGCCCCATCTGCAAAATACTTTGGCGTAAAACTTTTTGATTGCGACAAAATTATTTTCAATATCATACAAAAATATTTATTTTGCCCAATTTGAAAAAAAAGATAGCTCAAACACAACGTGTTTGCGCCATGTTGAAATCAATATTGGGGTATTTTTTTGGCTTAAAGAGACCTCGCAGCATAGTTGTACGGTTTGTAAAAGGATATTTAGTTGTTGATAATCAGTGGGTGTGGGATGTGTTTTGCGTTGCTAATCTCACTTTGGCCTTCCGCACCCGCACTCTGGAAATTGTGCGCGAGCACGTGGCATAAATAAAATTATCATCATTTATCAGATTTCATTAATCATCACCAGAGACAATTCATGAATCGACTCTTCGTTATACCTTGCAAAACCTATTCTGCAATATTTTAAATATTATGGTCATTAAAAAACCTACAGCTCATTGTTAATTGTCAACTGGCAATTAATCAAAACGGTCAACCCTCTTTAGGGAAACTCAAAGTTCAACTCCTTACTCCTCACTCATTTCCCCGCGTATTTTTTCATCCTGAAAATCCTGATTCTGACATTAATATGGGCATAAACTAAGATAAATGAAGAAAAATAGACATTATTTGAAAATAAAAGCAATAAAAGTTTGTAGGTATAAAATAATAAGTATCTTTGTGACGCATAAGTTTATGTCCAGTATAGGTATTTAGTCTTCACGTTACAGTTTAGTTCTTCTTCTCCTTTCAGATGCAAATGAGTGCACAAATTCAATTTTATACTCAATTAATTATTACTACATGAACATTTTTGTTGCAGGCTTAAGTTACCAAATTAACGATGCCGATTTAAAAGAACTTTTTGAAGAATACGGAACAGTATCTTCAGCTAAAATTATTACTGACAGA
>CAYTJC010000147.1:0-5036 GCA_964437875.1 uncultured Dysgonomonadaceae bacterium | reverse complement strand
GCATCATACCAAGCATCGATATGTGGCAATGCACCATTTACACGCCATTTGCCCAATGAGTGTGGATCAATCTTAGTGAGACGCAATATCTCCGCATCGCGTACATTTCCGCCCCATAATGTGGCATATGAAAGAAAGAAGCGTTGCTCTGGATTGAATCCATCAATGGTTTCTTCTGATTGTGCCTCTTTGGTTTTCAAAAAAGCATTGTGCGAAACTTGTAAGCCTCCATGGTCGGCAATGTTCTCGCCAAGAGTGAAACTTCCGTTTGCTCTCACTGTATCTAAAACTTGAATATTATCGAAATGATCTACCAATACTTTGGTGCGCTCATCAAAACTTGTAGCATCTTCGGTAGTCCACCAATCGTTTAAATTGCCATCTCTGTCAAACTTACGCCCTTGGTCGTCAAAACCGTGTGTCATTTCATGACCAATAACTACACCAATGCCTCCATAGTTTACAGCATCGTCTGCATTCATATAAAAAAATGGAGGTTGCAAGATGCCAGCAGGGAAACAAATCTCGTTAGATGATGGGCTATAATAAGCATTTACCGTTTGTGGAGACATGTGCCATTTAGATTTATCTACAGGTTTGCCCAATTCATCTATCATCTCCTTATACCCAAACTCTGATGCTCGTTTTATATTTGCCCAATAGGAGTCGTCTTTCACCTCCAAGGTAGAGTAATCTTTCCATTTATCAGGATAGCCAATCTTCACAATAAAGGTGTTCAGTTTTTCATATGCTTTGTTTTTGGTTTCTGCACTCATCCACTCTAAGTTAGATATGCGTTCGTCCAAAGACTCTTGCAAGTTACTAACCAAAGATAGCATGCGCTCTTTGGCTTCTGCTGGAAAATACCGCTCTACATACAATTGCCCAACAGCTTCTCCCAATGAACCATTCACTGCATCAATACTCCTTTTCCAACGAGGGCGAAGTTCTTTGCTCCCACTCAATGTTTTACCATAAAATTCAAAATGAGCATTCACAAAGTCGTCGCTCAAATAGTTGGCTGCCGAACGAACAACAATCCAGTTTAAATAGCTCTTCAAACTTTCTACCGATTCAGTATCAATAATTTTGATAGCTGCTTTGATGGGTTCAATCTGCGATACATTTAAATCTTCTAAACTGTTTGCTCCAACTTGTTCAAAATAATAGGCCCAGTCAAAAGGTGCTACCTCTTTGTCAAGATCTGCAAACTTTATTTTGTGATAATTCTTTTCGGGTAAGCGACGCATCTCTTTGGTGAAATGATTGGAAGCCAGTTTTGTTTCAATCTTCATTGCATCGTTGGCTGCTTTGTTTGCTTCAGCTTCAGTATAACCAATGTTCTGAAACTGTGTCTTCATCATATTTACATACTCTTGACGCAAAAGCTTCGACTCGTCATTTTGCTCTAAGTAATATTCTCGTTCGCCCATACCAATACCTGATTGATATAAATGAGCAATATTCATTGAGCTATTCTTATTGTCTGGACCTACACCGAATCCGAAAAATGGGCTCGCTGCATATTTATTTATTTGAGCCATTAGTTTCACTATATCCTTTTTGGAAGTAACAGCTTCAATTTCAACTAATATAGATTGTATAGGTTCATATCCTTCAGCATTTAGCTTTGTCTCATCTATACCCATGCTATATAAATCGCCCACTTTTTGAGCATTTGATCCCTGTTCATGATCTTTAGCACCAAGCTCTTCAATAAGACCTTGCACTTGTTTTTGATTCTCCTCGCGCAACTTGTCAAAAGTGCCATAACGCGAATGTTCATCGGGAATTGGATTAGCTGCTTGCCAACCACCCGTAGCATACATATAGAAATCGTCGCCTGGCACTGCAGTAGTATCCATGTTTGCAATTTCTATTCCTTTGTCTTTTTGTTGGGTTGTTTGTTCTGTACAACCAATTGATGTTGTCATAACTAAAGTAATTGAATACAATAAAAGTTTTTTCATAATCTCTATTATTTGCGAATAAAGCTATACAACAGAAGCAACTATTGATGGTTGAGACTTCTGAATACTAACATCGCAAAATGTATTTATTGTGAATTGAATAAATATTTGATGTAAATTTAACCACATGCTAGAAAGCGTCTGCATGATTGTTATTCTCATTTGGATCTTTGATAAAAAGGAGCATTTAGATACATTTATTGATCTCTTGCTTCAAAGCCATTTCTGTTTTGCTTGTTACTGGCACCAAAGGCAAACGCAATTCGTTTTTGATATAGCCCATCAAATAGAGGGCACATTTCACACCTGCAGGATTGCCCTCAACGAAAAACAAGTCGCAACAGCGCCCCATTTTCTGGAAGGAGTCTTGTGCTTTGTCAATGTCTCCTTTCAATGCCGAGGTCACAATCTCACCAAATTCTTTTGGAAAAGCATTACCCAAAACAGTTATAACACCTTGTCCACCGGCCTTGATAAGCTCAACTGTCATAGGGTCGTCGCCCGACAATACCGAAAACCCCTTAGGTGCACCAGCAATAAGTTCTTTTACCTGATCAATATCAGCATGTGCCTCCTTAATAGCAATAACATTTTTGCAAGTATGCGCTATGCGCAAGGTTGTTTTGGCAGACATGTTCACGCCAGTTCTGCCAGGAACATTATACAAGACTACGGGTACTGGTGATGCTTCTGAAACAGCTTTGAAATGCTGAAACAATCCTTCTTGTTCTGGTTTTGTATAAAATGGAGTAACTGATAAAACACTGTGAACTCCTTCAAAATTAAATGACCTTAACGACTCTACAAGGCTCTTAGTATTATTTCCGCCCATACCTACAACAATGGGCAACTTGCCCCCTACATGTGTTACTACAAACCTGACAATTTCGTTACATTCGGTCAGTGTCAAAGTAGCAGTTTCGGCTGTTGTGCCCAAGACCACCAAAAAGTCAGTGCCCGACTCTATATGAAAATCTAATAAGCGTTTAAGCGCTTCAAAGTCTATTGTTTTATCTGATTTAAAGGGAGTAATCAAAGCAACTCCCATTCCTTTTAAGGAAAAGTTTGCCATAAAAGATGATTGTTTATATTTAAATTTCAGTTCTCTCCGTTTAAAAATCAAATATCAACGGATAGGCTATTTTTAATGTGCAAAGTTACAATTTTTATCGGTTATTATAGCAAAAGGAAATCACTATGTTGAGGTGGTGCATTTGAACAAAAAGTAAAAACAGTACAAAAACTTAGCCCAATAACAAGAATTTCATAGCATATCAAGAGCTCTTCAAAGTGGATTATTGCAGAATAGAAAGACTGTGCAAACTGAATAGCTCAACTCACAATAGGAACTGTGACTGTTTTTTTAAAAATTCAATTATTATTTACATACAAAGCATGTATAACTCCTGGAACCCAGCCTAATATTGAAAGTAGAACATTTACCAAAAACTTGCCACTTAAACCAGTTTTCATAAACACTGCAAGAGGGGGAAGTAATACACAGAGCACAATAGTTAGTAACGACATATTTGTTTTTGTTTTAAGAAGATTAGAAAAAACAGACACCTTACTAGATGTAATATCTAATTGCAGCATCTTTATAAATATTAGTTATTTTGTCAATTTAACGGGTTGAAATATACTATTGTTCAAAAAAAATGCCTCGAAAAATATCTTCCAAGGCATTTTGATCTATTTCAATATACAATCTTAATCAAGCTTTTCTTTAGTCTTATTTACGCTTTCGTTTACACTACGCTTCAAGTCTTCCCAGCCTTTTTCAACTCCTTTTTTGGCTTTATCATAAGTATCGCTAATATCTTCTTTAGTTTCCTCCCATGATTCTTCTGTGCTATTTTGAGCTTTATCAATGTTTTCCTTAAAATTATCTCTCAGTTTTTCCAACTCGGCAACACTCTTTTTGTACGCAGCTTTTGTTTCTGCCGATATATTGTCACCAACCCTTTCAAGCTCACCATTCAACTCAGCAATATCTTCATTAATATCTTCCAACTCTTCATTGGCATCAGCCACAAATTTATCTCTTTCGGAGTAAGTGTATTTCTTGAAGTCTCTCATTTCCTCATCGATATCCTGTTTTATCTCAATGATATCCTCTTTGAGGTCTTCTCGAGCTTCCTCCTGTTTAGTCTTGTTTGTACAAGAAGCTAATACAAATAGCGATGCAAAAGCAAAAGTAAGCACTGTTGTAAAAAGTTTTCTTTTTCTCATAACGTCTATTTTTTTTAATTAAACACTAACCTGCTTATATAACAGTGCCATATTCCTAATTGTTCTCATACATTGACTATTAGGGGTGAAAATCATTTAAAAAAGTTAGTTTGTAAATCTAAAACATATGGAGATAAAAATATCATAGAGGCATTATAGTCCCCGTGTAACCCGCAAATGCAACATTTCACTTCACCATCTCCAAAAATGTTTGCTCATCAATTATTTTCACACCAAGTTTCTTTGCTTTCTCCAACTTGGCAGGCCCCATATTGTCGCCAGCAAGAATGTAGTCAGTCTTTTTAGAGATAGAACCTGTGTTTTTGCCTCCATGCTGCAAAATCATGGCCTTATACTCATCTCTTGAGTGAAGCGCAAATACACCACTGATGACTATGGATTTGCCTTCAAGCTTATCAGTTTTCAATGACAAAGACTCCTCGCTCAAAGCAAACTGCAAACCTTGTGCTTGTAAACGAGCAACAACTTCCACGTGAGAGGGATTGTTGAAGAAATCAACAACACTCTGTGCTATTCTCTCCCCTATCTCGTCCACACTCATCAATTGCTCCAAAGTAGCTTCTCGCAACAGTTCTATAGAAGAAAATGCATGAGATAGTTTGTTGGCAACGGTTTCGCCCACAAATCGAATTCCGAGTGCAAACAAAACACGTTCATAAGAAACAGATTTAGCCTGCTCAATACTTTGAAGAAGATTGTTGGCACTGGTTTCGCCCCATCGCTCCAAAGTGATTAGATTGTCGTAAGTCAAATCGAATAAGTCTGCCACATCGTGCAATAAATCATTGTCGAACAACAACGAAATAGTTTCGG
>CAYTJC010000146.1:0-5037 GCA_964437875.1 uncultured Dysgonomonadaceae bacterium | reverse complement strand
TTTAAAAGTGTGGATGCAGTAGTTGTTATTGGTGCTAACGATGTGTTGAACCCTGCTGCAAGAGATGCTACTGACACTCCTATTTATGGCATGCCCATCTTAAATGTAGATGAAGCTAAACAGGTAATTATTTGCAACTTCGACTTAAACCCTGGTTATGCGGGGGTTGAGAATCCTCTGTATAAACGAACTGAAGGTGTCTTTTTGAAAATGGGCGATGCTAAAGAGACACTTCAAAACTTATTGAAAGAAATGCAACATATTCAAAGCAATAAGAATATTCAATAACTGCTGTCTAGAAATACAGAACTTGAAAAAAATGTTTATTACTACTTTGGTGGTGTTGAACATTTACCTTTTGTCATTGCTTAATTAACCACTAAAATAATTGAAAATTCGAATTTTGTTTTATATTTGTATTCCCTAACAGTTGTTTATTGCAAATTAGTCAGAAAACAACTTAGTTTGCTATTAACAAAATAGATTTACAGACTGTTAAATATAAATTAATAATAAATCAACCTTTATGAATCATAACAAGAACAATCCAGATAATCAAATAGAAATAGAGCTTTCGGAAGATATAGCTCAAGGAGTTTACTCTAACCTAGCAATTATATCACACTCTTCTTCAGAGTTTGTGTTAGATTTTATTCGTGTAGTGCCAGGTGTTCCAAAAGCAAAAGTGAAGTCCCGCATTATTTTAACGCCCGATCATGCCAAACGTCTCATAGCAGCATTGCAAGAAAATATTGATAAGTTTGAGAAAATGAATGGGCCAGTTTCAATCAATAATGAGAATCTTGGTTTTTTGCCACCTCTTGGTGGAATAGGTCAAGCATAATAGTTTTAGCAAGAAAAAAGTAAAGACTTTGAAAGCTTCTGTTTGTGCTGAATTAGTTTTATATTGCCTGTTTGTTATCAAAACCTTAGAAACGAAAAATGTGTAAGTGTAAACTCATAACTCATAACTCAAATGGTTACTACAAAATCTAAATTTAATTGGTTTAAAATGTTTTGGGAGGGTTTTACTAATATGACTACCCTAGGTAAGACATTGTGGATAATAGTTATCATAAAACTAATATTTATGTTCTTTATTATGAAACCAATATTTTCTCCCAATTTTTTGAATACAAAATTTGACAATGCAGAAGATAAGGCCGATCATGTTCGCAAAGAATTAATTGACAAGCCTTAATTATATATATCAGAAAACATAATCAATAGATAATTAACTAATAATAACTTATAATGTATGGATTTATTTGATTTCTCATCAGTAGTAGATTGGTCAAGATTGCAGTTTGCAATGACAGCTGGGTACCATTGGCTTTTTGTACCTTTAACCTTGGGTTTAGCCATAGTAATGTCAGTGATGGAGACATTATATGTCCGTACTGGGAAGGAAGAGTGGAAAAACGCTGCAAAATTTTGGATGAAGATATTTGGTATCAACTTTGCTATTGGCGTTGCCACGGGGATTATTCTTGAATTTCAATTTGGAACCAATTGGTCTAATTACAGTTGGTTTGTAGGAGACATCTTTGGTGCACCGCTTGCAATTGAGGGTATAATAGCCTTTTTCTTAGAAGCAACCTTCATCTCAATTATGTTTTTTGGATGGAAAAAAGTTAGTAAAAAAGCTCACTTGGCATCTACTTGGCTTGTGACAATAGGTGCAACACTTTCTGCTCTTTGGATTTTGATTGCCAATGCTTGGATGCAATACCCAATTGGTATGGAGTTCAATCCAGAAACGGTTCGTAACGAAATGGTTGATTTTTGGGCTATTGCACTCTCGCCAGTTGCCATCAACAAGTTCTTTCACACTGTACTTTCAGGATGGGCCACAGGCGCAGCTTTTGTAGTTGCCATAAGCTCATGGTTCTTAATAAAAAGACGAAATTTAGACTTTGCTTTCAAAAGTATTAAAGTAGGAGCTATATTCGGACTAATCTCATTTGTACTTCTTGCAGTTACAGGTGACGGATCGGGTTATGAAGTAGCTCAAAAACAACCTATGAAAATAGCTGCTATGGAAGGTCTTTATCAAGGCAAAGAAGGAGCGGGTTTAGTAGCAATGGGCATATTGAATCCAGAGAAAGCCGACAAATCAAATTATGACAAAGGTGATGCCTTTTTGTTTAAAATTGAATTGCCGAAACTATTGTCTATAATGGGATATAGACAACTGAATGCTTTTGTTCCAGGAATACAAGATATTATAGATGGAGGTTATACTTTGCAAGATGGTACAACTGCGCTATCGTTTGAAGAAAAAAGAGAACGTGGCAAAATGGCAATTGAGGCACTGGGCAACTATCAAATAGCTAAAGACGAAGGCCGAGATGAAGAATTAGCAGACTTTGAAGCAACAATGAAAGAGAACTTTGCTTATTTTGGATATGGATATCTTGACAAGCCAGAGCAAACAATACCCAATGTGCCCCTATTGTTTTACACTTTTAGAGTAATGGTTATTATTGGGTTCTTCTATATTCTGCTGTTTGCAATAGTATGGTATTTAGACCGTAAAAAAATGCTCCTTAATAACAGATGGATTTTATATGTATCGCTTTGGAGTTTGCCTTTGGCATACATTGCAGGTCAAGCTGGTTGGATTGTTTCCGAAGTTGGCCGTCAACCTTGGGCCATACAAGATATACTTCCTGTCCAGGCTGCTATATCCAGCTTAGAAGTCAGCTCTGTAATCACAACATTTATGTTGTTTTTGGTGATGTTTACCGTCCTGTTAATTGCTGAGGTAAGAATTATGGTAAAGCAAATAAAGAAAGGACCTGAAGAGACAGATAATAATTCTGGCTATTAATCTATTGTTTGAACAAATAAAAAAATAATATTATGTTTACATATTCATTTCTTCAACATTATTGGTGGTTTCTAATATCGTTGATAGCTGGCATATTTGCATTTCTGCTTTTTGTACAAGGAGGTCAGTCCATGTTGTTTTCGCTTTCGAAAACAAAAGATGAGAAAAAACTTCTCACCAATGTACTTGGTAGGAAGTGGCATTATACTTTTACAACGCTTGTTGTTTTTGGTGGTGCATTTTTTGCCTCGTTTCCTCTGTTCTATTCAACAAGCTTTGGAGGTGCCTATTGGGTGTGGATGGCTATTTTATTTTGTTTCACACTACAAGCAGTTTCATATGAGTTTCAGTCTCAACCAGGCAATACCTATGGAAAGACTACTTACAAAACATTCTTGTTTATCAATGGTGTGTTAGGTACCTTTTTGGTGGGTGTGGCATTGGCTACTTTCTTCACCGGGTCAGAATTTACAATGAGTAAAGGAAACATTGCTGGTGTAGGGTCAGTTGGTTTTATCATAAGTCAATGGCAAAACCCATGGCATGGTTTAGAGGCTTTACTCAACTTGCGTAATTTGGCTTTAGGCTTTACAGTGCTGTTCTTAGCACGCACAATGGCTACCCTATATTTTATTAATAGATTAGATCATGCTGTTCTTCAAAAAAGGAGTCATAAGTATCTTATATACAATGGTGTTCCTTTTGTATTGTTTTTCCTCATATTTGTAATATGGACATTGGTTTCAGACGGCTTTGCCGTAAATCCTGAAACAAAAGTAGTATCTATGGAGACCATGAACAACTTCCTACAAATGCCTGTTCTATTCGTAATTTTCTTAGTAGGAGTGCTGTTGGTGCTTTACGGTATCATTATCTCTGTTCTTAAACCCAAATACAGAAAAGGCATCTGGTTTGCAGGTCCTGGAGCTATTCTTACAGTAACGATGTTGATTTTTATAACAGGTGTTAATAACACTGCTTTTTATCCATCTGTATCTGATTTGCAAAGCTCGCTAACGCTACAAAATGCTTCATCAAGTGAATTTACACTCAATGCAATGGCTTGGGTGTCGCTATTCATACCTATTGTTATTGGATATATAATTTATGCATGGCGTGCTCTTGAGAAAACTCACACATCTATAGAAGAGGTAAAAGCAACTAAATCTTATTGATGGGTGAGAGCACTATAAAATTATAAACCAGGCTATTGTTTATAAAAACAACAGCCTGGTTTATTTTTCATCATACTGATTCTTTTTATATTCAGATCTGATGAAGCTCTATTTTATGCCCGTCACCGTTATGGAGTAAATACCCACATCACCATTTTTATAATCATCTATAGTCTCTTTGCTTAGGTGCTCCTCCAATACATCATTAGGAATTTCAACAGTTTTAGTTTTTTTGATGGTGATAGACTTGAAGTTTGCTTTTTCTATTTCTGCAATATAATCTTTCTTTTGTATGGCACTGGCTATACAACCTGCATACATTGAAGCATTATCAGTAAACTCTTTAGGGAAAAAACCTTCAAGAACAACATCTGAAATGCAGAAGTATCCTCCTGGCTTCAGTACTCGGTGTACTTCGCTGAATATCTTATCCTTTTCGGGCAGTAAGTTCAATACGCAGTTACTCACAACTACATCCGCCATATTATCGGGCAATGGCATTTGCTCTATGTCGCCTTCTAGAAATTTCACATTGGTATAAGCTCGTTTGATAGCATTGTTTCGTGCTTTTTCAACCATTTCTGGCGAAAAGTCAATTCCTATCACTTGTCCACTTTCGCCAACTTCGGCACGAGCAATAAAACAATCGTTGCCAGCTCCCGAGCCTAAATCTACAACAATGTTCCCATTCTTTAAATTTGCATATTCTGTAGGAAGTCCACAGCCAACTCCCAAGTCAGCGTCTTTTTCATAACCTTTTAGGTTTGAATAATCTTCACTCATGATGGTGAAGGTTTTCTTTGAAGGAGTGGCGGGGTTCGCTCCGCAGCAACAAGCTTGCCCTTTCAGAGAGTCGCTGTTGAGAGCCAACTCGCTGTATCGTTGTTTTACTAATTTTTTTTTATCATTGTTGTTCATCTTGTTTTATCTTTTTGTAAAGTTCATAAAAAGCTTCTTTTATTTGGTCTCTCACCCTGATAAAATCTGCATAAATTTCTTCGTTAGTGCCTATAGTTTCTGATGGATCGT
>CAYTJC010000145.1:0-5060 GCA_964437875.1 uncultured Dysgonomonadaceae bacterium | reverse complement strand
AAAACCTTCAGCCTCTAATTGTTTTAATCCTTTTTCAACTGTGTTGATAAATTTAGAAAACTCTAATCCGAAGTTCTCAATGTCACTTTCATTTTCTCCAGGGTTCCATTGATTATACAAATTTGAGCCAGACAAAGCATGTTTTATTAATGCAATCTCTCTATTGGGATTAAGCTCCTTTAAGATTGTTCCCATACTCAACTCGACTCCAAATCTGGCTGGAACTTCAGAAGCTTGGCACAATGGCCCCCATTCTAACGACTTACCACCTCCTCCTAAAAACGGAGAGTAAAAAAACCGCACCGATGTATCTATCTCAAAACTATCAGGAATATTTGTCATATACCCTTGACCAGTAGCATTAGACTGGCCTCCGATTAAATAGACATCAATCTCTTTCTTGTTCTTTGAAAAGGAAACTATGGTGATAAAAGTTAATAAACAGAGTAATAAAAATCTTTTCATAATTTGACCTGTAATGTAAATTGAAACCTATTAATATGTAACTCATTAATGAGAAAGTTCTCTTGTAACAAATATAACAATAATGTAAAGCTTAACAGGCATTTAGTTGATATTTCTCAGCTGCACCCTACTCTACATGAAGCACCACTTTCCCCTCAATGGTATCGCCCACTTTTATAGGTTTTCTATATGGGGCAAAGAAACTACCCAAAAATAACTCCGCACCTCCAGTAACAAAATCGGCTACAAGAAAACGAAGTTTATCCTTTTCTAACCAAGTACGCCAATGTTGTTCTCCATTTGATACAGCAGTTACTTTATTACCCAATGCATTGGTGAGGCCTGCGAAGTAAACATTCCTGCGAGTAGAGCGAAAATCATTACTACCCAACTCATTATAGTCATAACTCCAAGACCATGACGGCTTCACTCTGGAATTCACTTCTTGTGGCAAGCCACTATAAAAAAGTTTAGCTTCGCCTATTGGCCTGCTTATATGATCATCGGGATATACACTCCACATTCCATCTCTGCGCCAAAAAGTTTTATCGAACTCTACTGATGCTTCAAATACCAAACCCCACTGTCGAGGATCTACATCTGCAAGAGCATCAAAAGAATAGGTCACAGAAAGCATCCCTGCCGCATTAATGGTCAATTCATAACCGCCAGTGAACTCTTTATAATTACCTTCAACAGTTACCAAAACATCGTTTCCTTCTTGCGTTGCTTGAATGGATGTCAATGTCCAATCTGAACAAATATCATTGAACGGAGGAGTGTCTATGTTATGATTTGGGAAGACTCCTCCACCCGTAAATGGCAGTGCCATCAACCAAGGACCTCCATTCATTATGGTTTGTCCTTCTCGTAACAGTGATATAATTTGACCAGAAGAACGACTTACTTCACACGAGAAGTCTTTTCCTGTAATAAGGTAAGCATCTTTTTGTGTCTTTAGTTTTGTTTTAATAGAAGCAATTTCAGGGATTTCGTAACTTCCCCTATCTCCTACCGGAATCAAGTACTCATCTACTACTACTCCACGAGAATCGGTGAAGGAGAGATAAAGTTCATTGAAGGCACTACCGTCTGCAACATCAACTGATAGTACACCACTCTTACCAGGTGCAAGAGAGACAAAAGATACTCCCTTTTGATCTCCAAAATGCCAGTTAATCTTCGTCTCTTTCAGATCGGTAAATGTGAATCGATTCTCTAATTCAATTGTAAATTCATTTGAAGGGGATAAAGCTTTAGTATGAATACGAATTGGGCTATAAATTTTCTTCATGTCCCAATATTCAGGCTTTGGTCTTCTCCAACCATCAATTGGTCCCCAGGCACCGTAGCCAACAGCATCGCCATTGGGCATTTGAAAGATATCGTCGATACCCGACCAAATAGAACCACCTAAAGCTCCTTCTGTTTTGTACATATTTTCCCAAGTAGGAGCCAATGCTAACGCCCAGTCGCTACGAACTCCGGGATCAGTAACTAACTCTTTGCGATTATAAACATTTAGATGACAATATTCTCCGTAAACCATAGGTCGATCGCTCTTTGCAGCATGTTTGTAACCTTCTGGTCCAGGATAATGTATATTTGTGATGGGTGCAGTGCTTCCTTGATTGTTAAATCCCCCATATCCTTGATCATGAAATGCGTGTGGACGAGATGGATCTGCTTTTTTTACATATTCCTGTATTTGGGCAAACTCTTTGTTCCAATACGATTCATTTGCCATAGACCAAAATATAACGGAGGGATGATTCCTGTTGAAATGAATCATCTCCATATTGCTTTGTAAAACATAAGGGTAGTATTTTGGATCTTGATAATTCAAATTCTGCCAATTTTCATTGGCATGATGTCCAATCCAGCAAACAGGTGCTTCAACTTCAACAAACATTCCCAACTCATCACAAATATCCAGCATCTCTTCGCCAGGAGGATAGTGAGATGTGCGGATGAAATTACAGTTGGCATCTCGGTATAGTTCAATGTCTTCTCGTTGCAAATCAGCAGTTAGGACTCTTCCAGTGAGTGGATGTACTTCGTGACGACAAACACCTCTCAGTTTGACGGCTTTCCCATTTACAAGCAATTGATTTCCATCCACTTTCACCTCTCTAAAACCAAAACGTTTTTGTATCTGCTGTGTTACTTTGCCCTCTTCTTGCAAATCTACATTTAGGGTATAAAGATGAGGCTGTTCGCTATTCCATTTTTTAGGATTATCCACCTTCTCTGATATCCATCCTGTCCATGTTTGCCCCGGAGACAATAGTGGAATGATTGTATCTACTATCACTGGAAGATTGGGCACCGAAACACGTGCAACAATATTCTTCTGAACATCTTTTGTTGTATTGGTAATGGCAAGATAGGCTCTCAAATCAGCATCATGATACAGATCATCAAAATCAGTAACAATTCGCAAATCGGTAATATGCACATTGGGCACTGCAAACAAAGTAACCTTGCGGGTTATTCCCCCTAATTGATGAGCTGCATACTGGGTGAGGCTTCCAAGCATATCGGCTAACGACTCATTCCGTACTTTCAAGGCCAATATGTTATCTCCTTTTTTTATTTCGTCCGTCACGTCAAGTTCAAAAGCAGTCATTCCACCAAGGTGAGACCCAATTTCACTACCGTTTAAATAAACAACACATTCACTTGACACACCATCAAAACGGAGTTTTATACTTTTCTCATTCCAATCTACTGGGGTGCTAAAAGTAGTTTGATATCCTGCAAAAGCAAGCGAATCAACATGAAAACCTTGCATTGCCCATTCCCCTGGAACAGTAATTGGTTTCCATTGGTTATCACCATCCATTCTCTCTTTATGGAAGTCAGCTTTTGGCTTGGGGGAGAAAAACCACGTTCCATTGAGTGACATTTTAGGATTATACACCCCACTCACACTCATTGGGATGGGCGAATAGACTGGTAGTTCAGTTTCTACATCAACCTCCGTATCCACCGTATATGATTTGGTAAGAGCCAACGAGCTTTTCCGATCTCCTTCAAAAGGGATGGGTTTTGAGGAGTTACTCGAGTAGAGATTAACTTCAGACACCACAGTGTTTGGACCACGTAACACCTCGAAAATCAACACTAATTGACCATAAGCATAGGTTCTTTTGGGTAAATCCAAAAGATAACGCTGCACCTTTCCTGTCTCTAAAGTAACAGGTGCTTGCACTACGTTTCCGTCTGCTATAATTTGCTGTTGGCGGACAGCATCCGAAAGATACACTACCTCAAGTTGATAGTCTGCCTCACTATCCAATTGGTCGAAGGCATAAATAACATTTCCTCCAAAATTACAAGTTTTGGCCTTTTCATTATCCGAAAGGTGATCTGGAAAAATATAATTGTCTCCTTTTATAAGAAAAGACTGCTCATCTTCAACACCACAATTATTAGTTGCAACTAATGACAGCTTGCTTTGTGAGAAAGAAATAAGAAAAGAAGTAAAGAACAAGAAAGTTAAAAATGAAATTCTTATCATTGTGTTTGATTTTAAGAGTATTGCTGTAACTTATATATACAAATTTATAATTAGTATACAGTTAATTGCTGTTTTACTGAAATAGGGAAGTGTAATAAAAGGAGCCTCTTAAGCAACTATGTGCACAAAACGGAACTATTACTGCCTAAATTCTTTGGGAGACAATCCAGCCTCTTTTTTAAATACTCTTGAAAAGTATTGTGGCGATTTAAAACCACAGTTAAAACAAATCTCTTTTATAGACATCTCTGTATTTTTCAATAGTTCTTTTGAATTATTGATACGTATTTGGTTCAAATATTCGAGAGGAGAAGTGTTGAGATGCTGAGAGAAAAGTTTGCGTAAATACCGCTCACCCACTCCCGATTCTATAGCCAAATCTGTTACTGACAATTCTGATTGATAATTGAGATGAATGTGGCGAATGGCTTTTTGCAGCGTATCGTTGGTGCAAATGGGAAGATAAATGTCATTCATGTGTCGGCAAATAAGTATAAACAGCTCAGCGTAATACATTACCACAAGGTGCTGCGAATACTCTTTTCTAGTATTCAGCTCATTAACAATGCGTTGTACAGAACGCATAATACGCACATTATTCACAATTTTAATCAAACGATTCTCTTGTGAAAAGATATCAACAGGATTGAGTTCACTTAAATCATTACTTGAACCAAAATTCAAAAATATTTCTGGTAAGAACTCCAGTTGCAACAATGTAGCTCCTTCAGGTCCTGCTTCAAAAGCATGTTTAATATTTGGAGAGATAATCATCAGTTCGTTCTCCTTAAAAGTAACACTCTCATTTTCGAGATGTAAAATACAGGTTCCTTTTTGAACAAAGTTCACCTCAATGCGCAGATGTTCATGCCAGTTATATGTTTCAGAAGAGCAAAAAGAGATAGTGCGAAACACATCACCCAAGCGTTTATACTCCAATTCTTGCGTAAAATTCCCCAGTAAATGCCACAAAGAATGTTGTTCTACAGATTCCATTTCATATAGCTTTTGATGTTGTAAATATACAACATTGCCAAACAGAATGAAAACTTCTTTTTACATCACAAAGTGT
>CAYTJC010000144.1:0-5061 GCA_964437875.1 uncultured Dysgonomonadaceae bacterium | reverse complement strand
TATTTTGTTGGTATTGGTGCAATTTCGGCTATTGCACTTATTATCTACTCGCAGGTGACACGCAAGCAAGATGCCAAAAAAGTTGGCTAGTGGGTTGTAAAATCTAACTGGTAGTATTTGGAGCATAATTTAATTAAATTGTTTATCTTTGTGAGAAGATAGTGTGAAGTGTGTTTTTTTATTATCACTATTTAGTTTAGATTTACACAATTGGTTTTACCAACAAGCAAATGTAGAAAGACAATTTAAAATAATATAGAATATGAAACTAGATTTAAGTTCACAGATTTCGCTAGAGCGTGTACCACAAAAGTATTATCGTCCAGAAAATGCTTTTGAGGATTCAGCATTGACCCGTTACGAAAAGATTAAAACACGCATTTTTGAAAGTGTTGACAAAGGCTCTGCAAAAGTTGCAAGAGAGATAGTAGAAGCAATGCAAAAGAAACAAAAGCAGAATAAGCCTTTTGTTTTAGGTTTGCCTGGTGGAGTATCACCACAAAGTGTTTACACTGAGTTGATACGCATGCACAAGGAAGACAATGTTAGTTTCAGTAACATGATTGTATTCAACACTTATGAGTACTATCCTCTTTCGGATGAAGCACAGAGCAACTTACACTCTCTTAAAGAAGTATTCTTAAATAAAATTGACATCAAACCAGAGAATATCTACTCTCCTGATGTAAAGGTTGAAAAAACTGGAATCTTAGATTCATGTGAAAGATTTGGTTCTGATTTAGAAAAAGTGGGTGGATTAAACTACCTTTTGTTAGGTCTTGGTAGCAAAGGAAATATTGGTTTCAATATGCCAGGAAGCAATACATACTCACAAACACGTTTGGTGGTTTTGGATGGTGATTCCATTAATGAGGCAGCAGCCATCTTTGGAGCTACAGATAAAGTGCCTTTAAGTGCTATCACTATGGGACTATCTGATATGCTTGCAGCCGATAAGATAACCCTCATTGCTTGGGGCGAACAAAAAGCCGAGAGCGTGCAAGTAATGGTTGAGGGGCCAGTTACAGATACTATACCTGCTTCTGCTTTGCAAACACATTCCAATGTGAAAGTAATTGTAGATCTTTCTGCAGCAGAAAATCTTACACGTATCAGTTATCCTTGGTTGGTAACTAGTTGCGAGTGGAGTAATCAGCTGTTGCGTCGTGCCATTGTTTGGTTATGCTCCGTAGTTGACAAGCCAATTCTGAAGTTAACCGATAAAGATTACAACGAGAATGGATTGAACGAATTGTTGGCTCTTTATGGATCGGCTTACAATGTGAATATCAAAATATTTAATGATCTGCAACACACCATTACTGGATGGCCAGGTGGAAAACCCGATGCAGACGACTCCAATCGTCCTGAAAGGGCTACCCCTTTTCCAAAGAAAATAATCATTTTCAGTCCTCACCCCGACGATGACGTTATTTCTATGGGTGGTACTTTCCAAAGATTAGTAAATCAAGGACATGAGGTACACGTTGCCTATCAAACTTCAGGTAATATTGCAGTGAGTGACGAGGAGGTTATCCGTTACATCTCTTTTGTGAATAGCATAAGTGAAAAGTATGATCCAAAGAATACAGAACTCAAGGACAAGTACGATAAGATATTGCACTATTTACTGCACGAAAAAACAAAGGACGATCTAGATACAGCTGATATCCTTTTCATCAAAGGCCGTATTAGAAGAGAAGAGGCCCGTACTGCTACTCGCTATGTAGGAATACCTAGTGAGAATGTACATTTTTTAGACTTGCCATTTTATGATACAGGTAAGGTAAAGAAAGATCCTATCTCTGAAGTGGATGTAAACATTGTAAAAGATTTTATTCTCACCGTTAAGCCCCATCAAATGTTTGTTGCAGGAGACTTGGCCGATCCACACGGAACACATAAAGTTTGCTTAAATGCCATTTTTGCAGCTGTTGATGTGATGAAAGAAGATGAGTGGATGGAAGATTGTCGCATCTGGATGTACAGAGGAGCATGGATGGAGTGGGAGATAGACCATATTGAAATGGCAGTGCCACTTTCGCCCGAAGAGTTACGTTCTAAGAGAAATGCTATTCTAAAACATCAATCACAAATGGAGAATGCTCCATTCTTAGGAAATGATGAGCGTTTGTTTTGGCAAAGGTCTGAAGATAGAAACAGAGCAACTGCTCATCTCTATTGGAAATTAGGACTAGCATCGTACGAAGCTATTGAAGCTTTTGTAGAGTACGTGCCTTTGTAATATTATTGGCTCGTTAACAAGCAAATTAAATATAAAAGTGTCTGGAATTATAATTTCCAGGCACTTTTTTGTATCTGATATTCATTTAAAAATGTTTCTTTTGTATGTGATTGGAGTGAATAAGAGTATTAAATAATTACTTACTGTATAGTTCTTCTAAGTTAAAAATTTAGAATCCAATTAATATTTTATAAATTAGTTGTACATTGTAAAGCAGTAAATAATAATACTGCCTTGCACATGAAAAAAGAAAAGTATAGTATTGAGTTTGTATTGGGAAATGCATCTCAAAAGAGTCTTTGGCGCATGCTCACAGATCCTACTGCTTTAGAAGAGTGGTTTGCTGATAAGGTGAAACTAAAAGACGATACCTTTTATACATTTGTCTGGGACAACAAAGAGATAGAAGTGGAGCAGGTACTAAAAAAACCTGTTGACTATGTGAGGTATAACTGGTTGTCTGAAGATAGAGTAGATACATATTTTGAGTTTAAAATTCACAAGCTAGAGTTAAGCCGTGTGATAGCTCTGGAGGTGATAGATTTTGCTTACTCTAGTGATAAAGACGACGCTATATTTCTGTGGGAAACTCAGATAGATCTATTGAAAAGAAAGTTAGGAATTTAGTGGAATTAATATTATTTTGTGCTTGCTCAACAAAGAAGAATCAATCTACTCTTTGCTGAGCTTTTTAATTTAACTACTTTAGGTGTTTAAATGGTTTTAGTACAAACGAAATTGTTATCTTTGTGCTACTAAATCAACTGAAGTTTGTAAGGTATTGATGAAAAATAAATTCCGATTAAAAAGGCTCTATAGCTTTATTTTACAGTCTTTTCTGCCGTTGTTTTCAATGACTTTTGTTATCTGCTTGTTTTTGGTGCTGATGCAATTTCTTTGGAAATACATTGAGGATATGGTTGGAAAAGGTTTAGATATAAAGGTTTTGGCCGAAATGTTTGTGTACGCATCACTCAACCTGATACCCTTAGCATTGCCTCTTTCTATACTATTGGCATCAATTATGGTGTTTGGCAACTTGGGCGAAAAGTTTGAGCTATTAGCTATTAAATCGGCTGGAGTTCCGCTACTTAAAACCATGAGTCCACTCATTGTTCTTATTTTGTTTATTAGTTTTGGAGCCTTTTTTTTCCAAAACTATGCTATGCCTAAGATACAGGTGAAGTTCTATTCGCTGCTCATCTCCATTAGACAGAAATCGCCTGAATTGGATATTCCCGAAGGAGTTTTCTACAAAGAGATTGACAATTACAACATATTTGTGGAGCGCAAAAATAGAAAAACTGGTATGTTGTATGATGTAATGATCTACGATGTGTCGAAGGGTTTCAATAGTATGGCGGTAATTGTTTGTGACTCTGCATCGATGAAAATGTCAGAAGACAAATTGTCACTTGCTTTTACAATGTATAAGGGCCAACAGTTTCAAAACTTTCAGAGCGAAAACATTGGTTCATCTAGTTCTTCAAAAGATTTTGTGCCCTATAGTAGAGAAGATTTCAAGAAGAAGCAGATGCTAATTCCGTTTGATACTAATTTCAATCGGATGGATGATAGTGCATTGGAAGATAATGCTGGTTCCAATTGGGTTTCGAAAAACTCGGCCGAGTTGAAGGTTTCTATCGACTCTATGAACCTCAAAATGGATAGTTTGAATGTGAAGGACAGAGCACACATGAAAAAGAATTCTCACTTATCTTTCCGAAGTTATTATAAAGAGGATTTGGACTCAGTTATGCAAATGGCAGACACTGTTACTATTGCTCCTATAGATACCATATTGAATAATGCTACTCTCGAGGTGCAATCTTCAATATTAAGACAAGCTATTGTAAAATCTGAAAATAACAACAATGAGTTTATGTTCAGATCGATGTCAAAGGTGGCAACTCAAAAAACAATCAATAGATACTGGGTAGAGTGGCACCGTAAGTTCACACTGTCGTTTGCTTGTTTTATATTTTTCTTTATTGGAGCTCCTCTAGGTTCCATTATTCGAAAAGGTGGACTCGGTATGCCCATTGTGATGTCAGTTATCTTATTTATTATCTATTATATTTTAGATAATGTGGGTTACAAAATGACACGCGATGGTGTGTGGATTCACTGGGTGGGTATGTGGTTTAGCTCGTTTGTATTATTCCCCCTTGGAGTATTTCTTACTTATAAAGCAATGAATGACTCTGTGATACTGAATGCTGATGCTTATGTTGGATTTATAAAGAAAATGCTATTCATACGTGAAGATAGACATTTCCAGATGAAAGAGGTAATTATATCGCCCCCTGATTACAATAGAATCTTTTCTAAAATAGAGGATCTAAATGTTGATATTGATACATTCTTAGATAACTATTCGTCGATGAGCTATAAAACCTATTGGATGGACAAAGATTACGATATGCAATTTAAAGTCCTGAAAGCTAACATGGAGGCGATGCTTAATTCGTTGGCCAATTCTACTCATCCAGATGTGTTAAATAAGGCAGAAGAGTATCCTATTTTGGTACCCAATCAGCGTCCATTTAAAGCTGGTTCTGCTGGAGCAAAAGTGTTTGCTTACATTGTTCCAATTGGATTGTTAATGAGATTAATATCTCTTCTCTTTGAGAGACGATTGAATAAAGATTTGGCGAAAGTGAAAGAATTAAATAATGAACTACAATTAATAACTGAAAGATTATAATCAAACTGTTTGTTTATGATCTGTAAATTTGTTACACTATATTATGCAAAAGAATAAGTTAGATACGATAGAAGAAGCTATTGAAGAGATAAGAAAAGGCAACTTTATT
>CAYTJC010000143.1:0-5076 GCA_964437875.1 uncultured Dysgonomonadaceae bacterium | reverse complement strand
TGTAAAACTCTGTAACCTCTTCGTGTGAATAAGTGTTTTGCAACGAAAGCATTGGGAATCGATGTTCCACTTGCCGAAAACTAGTATTAATGTCACTACCCACACGCTTAGTTGGCGAGTTAGGGTCGTTATATTCTGGATATTGGCTTTCTAAATCAACTAACTGCTTCATCAAAACATCAAACTCGAAATCGGATAATTCGGGCTGCGATAGCACATAGTATTTATAGTTGTGATCGTGTAGTTGCTCTCTAAGCCGCTCTATTTGTTCTTTGGGAGTTGTCATTTTATCAAAATATCATTAAAAGGAAAATACTGTACGGTTGTTATTTCTAAACAAAGATAACAGATTTCGCATACAAACATAGTAAATCTGAAAGCATAGACTCAAACAACAAACTATATTTTTTTGTCTCGCCAATTACCATACTTCAAATATAAGTATGAAGAAGATAGTAAGAAGAACCAATATATATGTTCTGAAGTCCAACAAAGAGCAACAGATGACTGCAAGTAAACAATAATCCACCACATGTAAGAGGCATAGAAAGTGAGCGTAATGAGCTCAAAAAGAAGTGCAGTGCGCGTGTTGCCTGTTCCCGACACTGCATTGAAGAATACTGACCCCACACTAAATAGGGGCAACAATGATAGCAATACATACATTGGCGGTATGGTTTGGGCTATAAGCACTGGATCATTTGTATATATTTGAATAAGCAATCGCGGAAAAAGGAAAAGTAAAATCATTATTACAGATGTAATGGCAAGACTTATTTTTATGACTCGTCTCAACAGGCCTAACACCTCATCGTGCCTGCCAGCTCCAATAGTGTTGCTCACCATGGTGCTTGTAGAAGAGCTGAGAGCTTGGGCTGGTAAAATAAGAATGGTGTAGAAACTTCGGACTATATTGGAAATTGCCAAAGGACGCTCGCCCAACTTTTCTATAAAGACAAAAAAGAGCATCCATACAAAAACAGACAGCAAGTACTGCGCCATCATGAACACTGAGATATTTAACACTTGCTTTACAATTGAGAATTGAATCCTTATTTTCTTAAAGCCATACTTCTCTAAGTCAACTTTTCGCAAAGCAAAAACAACAAAGAAGAGAGTTGAAACCAGTTCCGAAATAACTGAGGCTAAAGCAGCACCAGCAAGTCCCATTTCTGGAAAACCAAAGTGGCCAAAAATAAGAAGATAATCAAACAACACATTTGTCAGTGCCATAACAATGGCATTGTAAGTAAGAATCTTAGTGCCAGCAATGCCTACATAAAAAGCACGAAACATAGTATTGGTAAAAGCAAATACAAGTCCATAGAAACGCCAATCGAGATACTCGTTTACAGCTGCAGTCACCTCTTCCGACTCGAATAGGTAAGGCAACCAAGTACCAGACACATACCCCATTACAGGTATCAATAAAATTGCTGCAGGAATTAACACCAACAGCCCCTGCACAACAATATCGCTTATTTGATGATAGTTCTTCTCGCCATTTCGTCGGCCTATAAGTATCTGGCTACCCATACTATAACCAAAGCCAAGAGTGAAAACCCCGATATAGAAAATTCCTGCCAAAGCAGATGCACCCAACTCAACTTCGCCTACACGCCCAAGAAAGGCTGTATCAATTACCTGAATAATATTTTGAGCTAAAAGGCTCAAAAATATCGGATAACTTATTTTCAGAATATGCTTATTGCTGTACATAAAAGGGCTGGTGAGTTGTAATTTGTGCAAAACAAGTAAAACTTCTAGATATACGGAAATTTAAGAACATATATTATTCAAATATGTTCCCAGAAAGGTTTGTTTAACTTTTAGAATACCCTATAATATCCTAAATATCAGGAAAAAAGAATATTGAAGACTGAATATTTTGCCGTTATCCGATTTTTTTTTATTATCTTTGCAAGTAAACTACATATATATAAAAATGAATCCAAAAAAAATACTTTTTATTACTCAGGAAATTTGTCCGTATTTACCCGAAACACAACAGTCAACAACCTGCCGAAATCTTCCGCAACTAATTCAAGAAAAAGGTCGTGAAATTAGAACATTTATGCCCAAGTACGGAAGCATAAATGAAAGAAGAAATCAACTACACGAAGTGATTCGTCTATCAGGTATGAATTTGATTATCGACGATACTGACCACTCTTTAATCATTAAGGTTGCTTCTATACAAGCAGCACGCATGCAAGTTTACTTTATAGACAACGAAGACTATTTTCAGAATAGAGAAACAACCGTTGACAAAGATGGTGTGGAGTATGACGATAATGACGAACGCAGTATATTCTTTGTGAGAGGTGTAATGGAAACCATTAAAAAATTAAGATGGGTACCAGATATCATTCATTGTCATGGATGGATGTCGGCCCTTGCTCCTATTTTTATAAAGAAAGGCTATGCTGACGATCCTAACTTCAAAGACACCAAGGTAATTTACTCTACATACAACGATGCATTTGAAAAACCTTTTAGAAAAGACTTTTCACAAAAGTTGAAATTTGAAGGTATTGACGATGGTGTTATCGAAAGAATAAACGACAGAGGAACAATGGACTACAACACGCTCACAAAATTAGCCATCGAGTATTCTGATGGTGTAATTCAAGGTGGCGATAGTATCTCTGCAGAAATAAGTGACTACATAAAAGAACAAGGTGTTGAGTTCTTAGCGAAAGACGAAGACTTTGATAAATACATAGAAAGCGTAAATGAGTTCTATGACAAAATAGATGCTTAATAGTTAAACCAACAATTGGCGCATAAATAAAAAAATGGTAGCTCCCTGAAAAAGGAAGTTGCCATTTTTCATTTTGAATATAATCAGATATAATAATCGTTTGCCCAAAATATGATTATCTCAAATAAGCCTTGCGTTCAAAGATTAAACCTTCAACAGACGCAACAGAATCAAAATAATCATTCTAACAACAAACAAGTTTAACAAATATCTTTAAAATATAGAAGAAAGCTCATCAAAGCTATTCCTTTACAAGTATTTTTTCTGATATTTGCACACAAAATATTATTTCAACATAAGATGAAGCATAAAAATCTACTTTATATTACCCTTTTGTCAATTGTCGCGCTGGTTTACTCGTGCGATGATTCATTGAAGAACTTAGGGTTTACTATTCAACCCGAAACTGATCGAATTACTGTTGGAACAGACTCTCTATTCTTAAGTGCAAGGACGATAGCGGTTGACTCTCTGCTCCCCGATGGAATGTATTCCAGAACAAAAAAGCCAGTACTGGGACAATATAAGGATGAGCTTTTTGGTACAACCAAATCTGATTATGTGGGTGAGTTTTACTATCCCGAAGGAGATAACTTTCCTGACAATGCAACTGTTGACTCTGTGAAAGTAGCTGTATTTTACAATTCATGGAGAGGCGATTCAGTAGCACCCATCGGTTTGTCTGTTTATGAAATAAACAAAAACCTACCCGCTGGTAAACATTCTACCAGCTTTGATCCAAAAGGATATGTGGATATGAATGCTCCTCTTGGGCGAACTCTTTTTACAGCTGCAAACATTGAAGTACCAAAAGCAGAGAGAGAGAGTTACGATTACTATCACCGAGCATTTGTAGATCTACCCAAGTCGCTTGGCGAAAGAATACACCATCTGCATGAAACAATTGAAGACTTAAATACTGATACTTTTAAAGAATACTTTAAAGGGTTGTACTTAACCACAGATTTTGGTGCGGGAGCAATTGTAACTGTCGATCATACGTATCTATATGTTCACTTTAAGTATGTAGATGAAAAAGGCTCTTCTACCAAAGAAGACACAATACGAACAGGCAATATGATTTTGAACACAACCTCAGAGGTTATTCAAATCAATCGAATAGAAAGTAAAAACGATAAGCTGCTTGAAGAAAATGATAAATACACTTATATAAAGAGTCCTGCAGGAGTATATACCGAATTACATTTCCCTTTTACTGAAAAAGCAGACAAGTTGAACAACCAAGCATTGAATTTAGCAAAACTCAGAATCAGCGCTTTGCCCGATAAAGATTCGCAACTTAAATTCAGGTTAAACCCTTCGCCCTATCTACTCTTGGTTAAAAAGGAAGATTTGAAAGAGTTTTTCGAAAAAAGAAAAGTTCCCGATAATGTTACCAGCTTCTATGCTCAATTAGATCCAACAACCTATACCTACGATTTTGGGAATGTAGCAGCGATGATAAATAACTCTAAAAAAGAGAACGATGGAAAAGTACAAGACTTAACGTATGTGCTTGTTCCCGTAGAAATAGGTGTGTCTGATGTAGGCGGTCAACAACAAGTAGTGGGAATCTACAACCAAATGGTACCTACTGCAACAACACTATTTAAAACACCCGAGAAACTGAAGGTGGAGTTGGTGTTTAGTAAAGTCTAAATAAGCGAACACTTGAGATGTGAGAATAGACACCTTGAGCTATATCACTCTTTAATTTAAAACATATATAACAAGAAAGATGCGTTTGTAATAAATGCATCTTTTTTTGTTTTATAACCATGGAGTTATGCCACGTTATTTACATTTTTACTTCTAAGCTTCCTATTTCTCTCCTTTTTTAGTCTCAAAAACCCCCTGTTTTGGAATTCCTCTTGTTTTTAAGTGTCAAAAGGTCGATATTTCTGATATTCATTCATTTTAAGCCTCAAAAAATACAAAGTTGCCGCGCACACTCCTTTTTTAGTCTTAAAAAGGAGTGAGTTTCATATCTCAGTGAATTTTTAGTCTCAAAAGGGAGTGATTTTCTAATTTTCATTAGATTTTAGTCTCAAAAAGGAGTGTGAGTATTTTCTTCAAGCTTTTCAACATACAATATGTTTGAAACAATTGAAACTTGCATCCACGCCCTACAAAATGTTTGAAAACACATAATTCTCATTTTGTTGCCGATTTATGATGCATTTACGTCATAAAAATCCAATTCTCCTCGAAAGATTTTCATTTCATCAGTCAATTCTTGAACAGTAGATTGCTTTTTCTCCTTTCATGCCTTTTATTTTCAATAATAGCCATAAAGATGAGCCCTTTTAGCG
>CAYTJC010000142.1:0-5094 GCA_964437875.1 uncultured Dysgonomonadaceae bacterium | reverse complement strand
ATGCAAGAAGAAATGAACCTTCTGGGCGAGAAAGAACTGCAGGCGAAAGAGGAGCTGCAAGACAACGTCCTAATAGGGATTCAATCCAATCTTTAGCACGTGACACTACTGCAATGCGTGCCAGACGAGCTAGAATGGAGCAAGAGGGTGACTCGGCTATAACAAGACGTGAATCTTTCGCAAGAAGACAATCTTCCGAAGAGAATGCTACTGGAAGAGAACAATCTGGTAGGAATACTGGTACAGGGAGAGGACGAGCAGGAGGAGATGCAGTGAGAAGAGAAAGACCTATTGGTCAGGATATGCCTACAAGAGGAAGCGAAAGAGGTAATATGAGACAGCGCCCAAGTAGAGATACACTTCAAGAAGTACGTAACTCTGATTCAGTGTCTAACAATAATAACCTGACACAAGAAAGCAAACCAAAAAGACTTGCGACTATTACATATGATAGTATTTTTATCTATGAAACTGATTTTTTAACCCCCTCCATTACGCTGATTATTGGCGATTATGAGCAAAAAAGTGTTGAAGTGGATGAGACTCTTTTCAGTATATGGAATATAAAAGGTAATGACTACTTCTCAGAAACGTTCAATCAGATTGCAGATACAATCCCATCACAAATAAGGGAGAGAAGACGCTCACTTGAAACTAATTATTCACTCGATTATTCGTTTAATCAATTTTCTCTTATCGAAGTTCCTATACAGTTTTACAGCTATATGCGTACATGGACACAAGCACAAGAAGTGATGCAACCGGGGATGGTTCTGTTTCCAGAAAAGGGAAGCTTGATTAATGAAGCGGATGTAGTGAGAGGAATAAGTAATGAAAAGAACTGGGCTCAAGGACGCGGACAGGAAATCAGTGATGAAGAAGCAGCATTGCGTGTACTGAATAGATTTATGCGACTTTTCGAAAGAACTGAGAGTAATTTTGATTGGTCGCAGGAACGAGGTTCGTTTAATGTCACAACAAAACCAAATCCTTATTTTCTATTTCCTCAACTATACAATTTCAGATACAATGTTTTTTCTTCTGAATGGTCTGTTTCTAATCGTTTGATAGAGCTTTATCTACAAAATAAAACAGATGATCACGGCAGAATAAGGCAAATGAACGGAATTAGTAATAATGAAAAAGCAAATTTATTGATGGAACAAGCACCTTTCAAAGAGTTGCTTTCCAACATAGAGCATCGAGACCTATTGGACAACATCACCTCATTGAAGGCCAATTATCTATTTGCTGATGCTGAGCGCAATATTGGGCAAAGAGAATATAGAGATTCGCTACGTGCAGTTTTGCAACGCAATATGTTTACCAACCTAAGGTTTGAGAACCTGCTGGATACTTTGGGAATGATTGCTGAAGTTGATTTACGCACTCCACTTGAAGCGTGGGATAAACCTACTGAGCTTCCATTTTACACCTTATGGACACCCGAGGTTATTCAGATTACAAACCGTGATAAAGAGGTGTTTGTTGTAAAGCAAAAAATAACCAATGACTCTGATTACGATGGAATGGTTGACGTGGAAGTTAATTTCAGGGGTGGACAAAATGCAATTTACGATCCGCGTGAGAAACGGAAGGTGCCGATTAAAGCACATGAAACTAAAAACTTGATATCTGTGTGGGATGAAGCTCCGCGTAGTATCAATATTAATACGCTCATATCGGAAAACTTACCTGCATCAATCAGTCTTCCAATTAATAACATCATTCGTGAACGGAATATGCCCATTGATGAAGAGGGCGATTTTATTGTGAAAAAAGCTACTTTTGACACACCTGGAGAGCTGATTGTTGATAATGAAGACTCTACATTGTTCTTACTATCAAAACCAGACGTAGTAGGGCTATTACCACAATGGCTAGATCAGGTTGATAACAACTCATTTCAATATTCAGGCGTTTCTAGTTGGAGGCCACCACTTCAGTGGACATTAACCACGAACGATAAATATTACGGTAAGCATATTCGTTCGGCCTACGTTGTCAAAAGCGGTAGTGGAAATCAAACAGCTACATGGAAAATTCCTGTCTTAGATGCTGGGCAGTATGACCTGTTTTATTGGGTTCACAAACCCGAAGAGCTTCGCAGAGGAAGGGGAAGAGGCCGACGCGGCTCTTCTCAAGGAGATACAGAATATCATTTTAAAGTTAAATACGACGAATATGAAGAAAATGCATATATTGATTTGCAACAGTCGGAAGAAGGATGGAGCGAATTGGGAACCTACTTCTTCAGCAATGATACAGTTGTAGTTGTTTTAAGCAATGATACTAAATTAAGAACTGTGACGGCTGATGCCGTTAAGATTGTCAAGAGATAATAATTATACAAGAAACTCATTTGTCGAAATAAATTGCTTCAATACACAAACTTGAACAGTAAATAAAAAGAATTATGGACAGAAATCAATTAAGGATAAAACTATCTTGCTTGGTATTGCTTTTAGTAGGATCAGGATTGTTCTCTTACACCCATGCTCAAAGACCCCTAACCATTGAGCAGGCATTAGATATTGCGGAGGAAAACAATCCTGATTTGAGAGCCTCGAAACTAAATCTTGAACGTTATCAATACAATCTTGATGCACAAAGAGCGTCGTTGAAGTCTCGTTTCTCACTTGATCTGAATCCGATTAATTACGGAAAATCAAGAAGATTTGATGAACGTCTTTCTCAATGGTACACCAATGAAACACTGAGTACGAGTGGAACACTGAGTGTATCGCAGCCAATCTTATTTACAGGCGGTGAGATTTCATTGGTCAACACACTTAGTTGGCAAGACAATCAGTCGAAAGTTGAAGGTATGGACAACAGAAACAAATCTTATAGTAACGATTTGTATTTGCGACTAACACAGCCCATCTTCACATACAACCGTCGTAAAATGGAGTTAAAGCAGATAGAATTTGATTTTGAGAATGCAGGCATCCGATATGCTTTGCAGCGTCTGAACACAGAAAGAAGCATCACCAATCAATTCTACTCTGTTTATATGGCTCAAAACAATTTGGCCATCAGCATAGATGAATTAGATAATACGGAGCAGAGCTTTGATATCATCAAAAACAAAGTAGAAGCTGATCTTGCGGCAAGAGAAGAGCTCTATCAGGCAGAACTAAACCTCGCTAATGCCCAATCAGCTGTAGAAGAGCGGAGTGTATCGCTTGAAAACGCAAAGGATCAATTGAAACAAGCTTTGGGAATGAGTTTGGATGAAGATATTGAAGTGACAGTAGAAATTGAAATGGACCAAGTAGCAATAGACTTGGAACAAGCTGTACAGAGTGGACTAAGCTCTAGGATGGAGATCCGACAACGTGAAATAGACATTGAGTTAGCAGAGTTTCAGATGATTCAAACTAAAAGTCTCAACGAGTTTAAAGGAGATGTCTCCTTATCTTTAGGTATAATTGGTGACAATGAAAAGTTTGGCAACATGTATCAAAACCCTACCCAAAACCCCCGAATGTCAATAAGTTTGAATGTTCCAATCTTTGATTGGGGTGAGAAAAAAGCACGGGTGAATGCACAAAAAATAGCACAAACTCTTGCCAAGATTGAACAAGCAAACCTGAAAATAGATATTGAATTAGATGTAAGACAAACTTGGAGAAGATTAGAAAATTTGCGCACTCAAATTGATATAGCAGAAAAGAGTGTTAGAAATGCCCAGCTTACTTACGATATAAATATGACAAGATATAGGGAAGGTGATCTTACGGGGATGGAAATAAATCAGTTCCAAAACCAGCTATCAAGTAGAAAAATAACTCATGCACAAGCACTTATCAATTATAAGATTGAACTGCTCAACTTGAAAATTCTTACTTTGTACGATTTTGAAGAAAAACAACCTATTGTACCAATCAAAGAATGGACAGGCATTATCAATTGATTTTTAACGACAACAACAAAAAACATATAAACAGATGAACTACAAAATCTTATTGCTTACAATACTAATTGCACTGTTGACAGCATGTGGAGATCAACCCCAAAGAAGTCAGAGCGAGATTGAAACCCCTGTCTCTGTGCAAGAGCTAAAAAAAAGTTCTATCAGCAAACTTATTAATACAACAGGAACTGCTCTTGCTACCTATAGTGTAGAGCTAAATTCCGAAATGAGTGGCTTTTATAATCTTCAAACAAACCCCAGCACTGGCAAACCTTATAAACTGGGCGATAGGGTGAGAAAAGGACAGATAATTGTTCGCTTAGAGGACAGAGAGTATGAAAATGGGGTTGCATTGGATTCTAAAAAACTGAACCTCGAAATTGCTGAACAGGAGCAAAGCAAACAAAAGGCCTTATATGAAAAAGGGGGAGTCACATTAAGTGAAATGCGCAATACAGAAGTGCGGGTAACTAATGCCCGTTACGATCTTGATAATGCGGGCCTTAGTCTTGAGAAGATGACCGTAAAGGCTCCTTTTGATGGTGTAATTGTTTCGTTACCTCACTACACACCTCAAAGCAAACTAGCACAAGGTAGTCCTGTAGCTGGACTAATGGCCTATTCAAACATGTATATGGATATTAACCTCCCCGAAAGTGCCATTGAATATGTGAAATTAAACCAACCCGTGTATATAACGCATTATACAATGGTTCACGATACACTTAGCGGTATAATAAGCGAACTGTCGCCTGCAATTAGTACAGAAACACGTACATTTAAGGGGAAAATATTAATTAATAACAATCAGTTAAATCTTCGCCCTGGTATGTTTGTAAAAGCCGACATAGTGGTGGAGAAAGCCGACAGTGCCATTATTATTCCAAAACATGTAGTTATATCCCGCAGAAATCAAAAATATGTTTATATCGTAGAAAGAAACAATGCAGTTCTGCGTAATATTCAAACAGGACTAGAAGATGAAACTAACATTGAAGTCACAGAAGGACTGAGTGAAGATGACAACCTAATTATCAGAGGATATGAGACATTGCGTGAAAACAGTCGCGTGAAAGTTTTAAAATAATCTGAGGAAAAGAAAAAGCCATATTTTAACATCATAGCATAAATGAGGAAAATACTCCAATTCGCATTAAAAAACCCAGTTACCATAA
>CAYTJC010000141.1:0-5183 GCA_964437875.1 uncultured Dysgonomonadaceae bacterium | reverse complement strand
AAAGAGGGAAATGGCGTATATGCTTTTATTATTGATGGAGAAGTAGAGATGAATGGTGAAAAACTATACAAAAGAGATGGCATGGGCATCTGGGATACAGACGCTATCAGTATGAAAGCATCAGAAAATGCTCGTGTACTTTTGATGGAAGTACCAATGGCCGTATAGATGAATGGTAGAGTCTTGATCGCAAATAACAATTGAATATTTATAAACATTAAAACATAAAACTTACAGACAATGACAAAGAACTTAAAAGACGCAATTAAAGATAGACGCACTTATTATCAACTACAAAACACTTCACCAGTTTCTGATGAAGAGATACAATCTATTATTGAGCATGTATTGCTGTATGCTCCTTCAGCATTCAATTCGCAATCGGCACGCATGGTGCTTTTGTTAGGAGACAATCACACCAAAATGTGGGAAATAACCAAAGAGGAGCTTAAGAAAGTGAGCAAATCGGAAGAGGCTTTCAAAGCAACAGAAGATAAAGTGAACACATCCTTTGCTTCTGGATATGGAACAATCCTTTTTTTTGAAGACAAAACTGTTATCAAAGGTCTGCAAGGCGGACTTCCCTCCATGGCAGATAAATTTGCACAATGGAGCCAACACTCCTCTGGCATTGTTCAAGTACTAACATGGATTGGATTGGAGAGTGTAGGCTTTGGAGCATCACTACAGCACTACAACCCTCTGATTGACGAAGCTGTCAAAAAAGAATGGTCTATAAACGAAGATTGGGAACTGATAGCTCAAATGCCTTTCGGCACTCCCGCTGGTGAGCCAGGTGAGAAAACACACGTAAAACTCGAAGAGAGACTGATGGTGGTAAAATAAATTTTCTGCAACTAAAAGCCATCTATATAGAGAAGAGACACCTTAATAGGGTGTCTTTTTTTGTTGAAAATAACTGGTCATTAGGCTTGTCAACATGTATAGAATCAAATTAGCAAATGTGCAGTAAACAAAAGACTCTTATCAGTATCCTTTTATCTTGCGCCGTACAGGCATTGCTTTAGAATCGTTTTTTGTAATCTCGGGTTTAAAGACAAAGCAGATATATTTAATTAGTATCGCGGAAGATGTCAGAAAGTCTCAATAAAAAATATTTAGACTTTTTAGAAGCTGGAAAGTAGTAAAAAAATTATTTAAGACTTTCAGGGAGCTTTAAATCAGTAAAAAATTTCATTTGCACTTTCAGGGAACCGTAAATCAATAAAAAAAGTTTTTAGAACTTTATGGGAGCTGGAAATCAGTAAAAAAAATATTTAGAACTTTATGGGAGCTGGAAAGTAGTAAAAAAAGTTTTTAGAGCTTTCTGGGAGTTGAAAAGTAGTAAAAAGTTTTATTTGCACTTTCGGAGAGCTTTTAATCATGAAAACTTTTTATTTTAGATTGCGGAAAGGTTAGCTGAAGAAATAAAACCGTTTCAGAGTATCGAATTCATAACACTTAACTCATAAGGCATAATTCTCCAAACATTGCACATACAACTATTTTAAACTTTATGTCTAAAAACATTGTTTATTAGTCGTGTAAGTTATACCTTTATGAGAATATTCAGCAACAAAAAAAACTAAATAACAAAAATAGAGAATGAAAATGAAAATTTTGACAATCGCAATTCTTGCAACAGTAGCACTGAGTGCGTGTACTGGAACATCAAACAAAGACAATGCAGCTACAACCACCACCACAGAAACAGTTGGTGACGATATTGTAACCATGCCCTACACTGACAAAGATGGTGAGAACTTAGAGGTAGTGTATAACAATACAAAAGGTATTGCACTTGTTACCTATAAGGGGGAAACTATTGAAATGGAGCAACAAAAAGCTGCATCGGGTATTTGGTACAAAAACGACCAGTACGAATTGAGAGGAAAAGGAAACGATATCGAATTGAAGAAAGATGGAGAAGTAGTTTTTGAGCACGAAGATGTTATTGTGCAATCGTCACTAACAGACAAAGATGGTCAAACGCTTGATATGACTTTTAATAACACCGCCAATACAGCCAAGATTTATTTGAATGGAGGCGAACAAATTGACCTGGAAGGACAAACTCCTGCATCGGGCATTTGGTACAAAAACGACCAGTATGAATTGAGAGGAAAGGGTGATAGCGTGGAATTGACTAAAGATGGAGAAACAGTTTTTAAAACTGAATAGGTATAAAAGATAACAATCGTATTTTTTTTGAACACCACTGTTTGCTTTTGCAGATGGTGGTGTTTTTTGCGTTAAAACGCTCAACCATTCCTTCCTTCCTTCCCCTTATATTAACGGGACAGGCTGATGCAAACGAAGAGGAGTTGGAATAAAAATAAATATTGCACATATCTTTGCACACTCTTTTTTAGAAATAATCTGTATCTTTGATTTTAAAAATTTAAACACTTCCAAACATAACAACTGCTTTGAACATGAAAGAGCGATTATACAGCCTTATTAAACTACTCTTTAGGGTGGATATAGCAAAAATAATAGATGAAAGAGATGTTTATAAAAAGCAGATCGAAAATTCAAGAGGGGATGTTGAAAATAAGGCGCAACAACTTAAGTCTGCATCAGATATGAATAATAAGTTGATGAAAAAGATTCAACAACTTGAATTAGCTCTTAAAACTGCTAATGCATCTCTACTTGAAAAGCACGCAAAATCTGAAAAGTTATACAAAGAATTGGAGCTAAAGAATAGGAAAAAAGAAGAAAGAACTGAAGCAGAGAAGAAGATGCTCTCTGACAAGGTGGCTCTGTTGGAAGAGAGCCTAGCACGTGCTAATAAGCATAAAGCAGAGACACTAAGAAAGAAAGATTTGGAATTTGAGAGTTTCAGTTCTAAACTTATCACCCAAATTAAAACTTTGGAAGAGGAGAACAAAAAGACGGATGAGCTGAATGGGATAATTAAAAAAGAACATAAGCAACTAAAAGAAGAGCATAGTGCTGCAGAAAAAAAGAACCAAGAGCTAAAGACCCTTTTAGAAGAAACCAGCGAAGAGCAGAGTAAGCTGCAAAATACAGTAAAAGAGCTATCAGTAAAGATAGCAACCATTGCTCACCAACCACAAGATGCTAAAACAACGCAGAGGTTGCCCGATGGCACGCTCATAGAGCATGAGGGCTTGAATGTAGGGGAAAGAAAGCAGACAGATTTTCAGGAAGAAGAAAAAAGGTTTGAATACAACGCTCATTTTCAGTTTAGCATGCATGCCTATGATCAAGGGGATGCAGAGAAATTTCCGCATCTGTTTTATCCCAAACTCAACACCCCCATTTTAAACTGGCAAGCATCATCTGCCAATGTTACAAGTGGAGTAACCGAGCCACTGTTGATACAAGCATTGCAAAAGCTGACCGAGCTAGTTCCTGCCATAGAGATACATCGAAACACCTTGCTAAGCATTCGCAATAGAGACTACGCCTACAGGCCCGACATTGCACTTGTGTGGCAAAAGCACAATCTGTATATCGATATTGAGGTGGACGAACCTTATGATATGGTTTCCAGAAAACCTATTCACTATATAACATCGGCAGACTATTTGCGCAATCTCTATTTTATTAGCCAAGGGTGGGTAGTTGTTCGTTTTAGCGAGGAGCAGGTCTATAAAGAGACCAAGCAATGCGTGCAGTACATAGCAAATGTGCTGAAAAATATAACCAACGATGCTGTTTTTGACGCACTAGTTGCAGATTTTGAGGAGAATGAGCAAGATAGATGGAGCTACGAGAGGGTAAAGGAGCTGGAAGCCGAAAAGTATAGAGAGAGCTATCTCAATATTGAGGCTATTACTTACATTCAAGATGATGATGATGCTTTAGACAACACTCCATTTGAAGGGGCTGCCCCCGACATGGACATTCTTCCCGAAAATGAAAGGCATGCTACGTATGAGGAGATAATAAATAGTAAAGCAAAAGAGTTCATAAGGGTTACAATATGGCCCATGGCGTATCAGCGTATATACTCAAGCTATAAAATAGAAACTAAAAACTACCGACACTTTCTCTTGGGGTATGATGTGGTGGAAAAGAAGTATGATTCTGTTGTGTTTGATACAATTCTGAAGCTAGAACCATTAGATTCGCCCTTTAAGTATCCGTTGCTAGAGCGCAACGATGACGAGAGCTATTTGGCAATCAAAGACCTCTTGTTTGAAGCTATATACAACTGCAACCCTATTCGTATTAAATATGAAGATGCCAACAAAAACATAACAGTCCGAAACATCACCTATGTAAGTTACCATGGTAGCTCCAAAGAATATTATTGTGATGAAATGTGGTCGCACTATTATGGATACCATTCCATTAAAATACAGGCCCTCTGTTTACAAAAAGATGATTATAGGTCGTTTTATGACCATAGAATTAAGGCAATACAAGTATTTAATCTCAGAGATATTGGCATAGGACACATTCACTCTTTTCAAACAGCATTATGGTATCCTCTCAAAGAGAACGATATGGAAGTGGCGCATCGTATTGCAGAGCTCATACCGCAGTATATTGTAGAAAAAGATATATTCATTATTCTCACAGGCAACTATGCTCACTATCTTCTACTCTCTGGAAAAACTGACCAGGCATTGGAGCTATACAGACGTCACGAGGGGTTGCAGATAAATGAAGATATGAATTGGGAAGCAATTGTTCTGAAAGATTTTGAGGATTTAAAAGATATAGCAGATTACAAAGAGAAATTCGATGTAGCTAAACAATTGTTGGGGTGGAATTAACTACTTAGAAGAAAGAACAAATCCCAATGAACAAATATTCAAAGGAATGGAGATGCGATAAACCAAACTTGCATACTTGCCCCCTTCTTTGTGATAAATCTTTTTTATTTGCACTTTAAGAAAAATGTGTAGCAGGAGATACACATCCCCCAGGTGTCCAAATTGTCAACTGTCACTTGTCAATTGTCCATTATTCCCCAATTGCTTCAATTAATCCCTCCACTGCCCCTTCAATCGTCTCTTCGCTTTCCAATAACGACACAAACTTGCTACCAATAATTGCCCCCGAGGCATTGTCGCATGCTGCATCAAACGTTGACTTGTTAGAGATGCCAAAACCAATCATGCGGGGGTTTTTCAATTGCATGGCATTCACACGATTGAAATAGGCCAGATTATCTTCACTAAAAGAAGATTTCGCACCAGTTA
>CAYTJC010000140.1:0-5259 GCA_964437875.1 uncultured Dysgonomonadaceae bacterium | reverse complement strand
CCCATAAAATATATTATTTCATGGGGGTGGAGTTGATACCACTCAAAATAAATTCCTCTGCTGGCAAGTATCTGACTTATGCCTTGTTAATTGAATAAATGATTCACATGGAAGTTTTGCAATCTATTAGTTGTGATAGTATAAACCACGCGAAAGATTCTGTTTAATACATGTAGAATGGTCAGATAGATTCTTCCCGCTGGTCAGAATGACAGTACTCATTCTCGCCAACACTCTTAGCTCACTCCATATAAGGAGTAATCATCTCCACCCATTTCAAGTAACCTTTACCCAATAAGTGTAGTCCGTCATTGGTATATAGCGGGTTTAGCTTGTCAGTACCAGGCTCTACAAAACCCGAATACAAATCAATAAACTCCACTTGCATATCTTTTGCTAGAGCTTCCAACTTCTTATTCATCGGTTTTATCTCTTTCCAATGCTTTGTGTGACCACCAAACATCCCAAAATCCTCATTCAAGGGCAAAACACTTTGCACATATATATCTGTGTTGGGCGATTCTGTCTTTATTTTATCTACAATTTTACCTATACCCGCCACAATAGAATCGGGAGCTGCACCCCTACTAATATCGTTTATACCAATCAGCAAAAAAATAGCAGCAGGCTGTCCATCGGTTATTGTGCTTAACCTGTCATACACACCCAGACATATATCGCCACTTATACCCCTGTTCTTAATATTTGGATTCCCAAAAAGCTCGCTCCACTCTCCTCCGTTGGTTATACTATTTCCCAAGAGTATTATATCGTTGTCAGATGTGGGTAGCTCCTCAAAGAGAGAGGCCCGTTGGTGGTAAAATGTAGAGTATTTGCGTTGTGCCAATACATTTACCGAAATAATAAGTAGCGCAATTAAAAAAAGATTCTTCTTCATCACATTGTAGTTTTTAATATTATCTGTTTATTCTTTACTTGTCATTTTCACAATCAATTTACAACCTATTAGTCATAGACCAAGTTTGTGAACAAAGATAAAAAACAAATATGGATTAAGAAAGTATCAGAACAGAGCTCTCCTTTTTTATTTCACAAAACCACTCGTAGGCCTAAGATAATTGTTAGGTAATCTGCAAGTATTAAAAACACCGTAATAGTGATATTAGTGACACACTTGCACCTTAATACGTACCAAAAGGCCTGCTCAAGTGTTGCTAAGTTGGTTGCAAAGCACTATTTTTGCCAATTTAATGAACTTTTCACAACATCTTTTTGTTTTAGGTATGTGAAAACACTATTTTAAACTTTCTTATCGTGTGTGCGAACAAAATTAACAGTGCGCAAATGTGATTTAACAAACAGAACCAATATGAAGAAATTAATGTATTTCGCCCTCTTATTCATTATCTCTTTGCAAATGAGAGGCCAAGTGAGTGATATAAGTCTCAACCTAACCCCCACAATAGGTTACACATGGTGGGACAATCAGGTTTATATAAAAAACGGAGCCATGGTAGGCGGCATGCTTGGATTTGGGCTAGGTCGGAACCTCGAGCTTAGAGGTATATTTGAGCGCTCACTCGATTTAAAAAGCACACTCAACAGCCTGAATGTGCCCACAGACATCGTTGACAAATTCAGCTCAAACAAGGTAGATGTTACACGCTGGGGAGGAGAGTTTAAAGCCAACATCCCCACAGCAGGAGTTATTGCACCCTACCTCACATTGGGCACAGGAGTTCAGAAGCTAAAGTATGAAGAATTAAAACAAGAACAGATATACCTAAGTAGTGGACTGGGAGCCAAATTTAATTTAGGAGACAGAACCACCCTCAACTTAGAAGGAAAACTACACGCCTTTAATTTAGACCCCGCCAGCATATTAAGAGTACCCAATCCAGAGGGAGACGCTTTTAATGATTGGATTGACAACAATATCACCAATGAGCGCATGTTAAACTGGTCGCTCAACATTGGCGTCCAATTCTATCTGGGTGGTAAGAACCCAAAGAAATATACCGCACTAGAAAGAGCCATGGAGAGTCAAAACAAAAAAGGTTTGTCAGGCCTTCGCTTTGTCTTAGAACCAGGACTTGCATATATAAATTTCGATAGCTCTTCCAATCTTCGCAACACCTATTTGCTAGGTGCAGCTGCGGGAGTAGATTTCAATGATTACCTAGGCCTACGCGGATTTTACTATAGATCTACCGAAGACAAAAAGGTATCGTTTGATTTTGATAAAATGACAATGTATGGAGCCGATTTTACCGCAAAGCTAAACATATCACAGGGAATAGTTCCCTACATTACTGTAGGTGGTGGATACCTCAATGTATATGGCAGTTATGTTGGCTCAAACATGTTGCTACCAACCAGCTCGGGCTACTTTGCAAAAGGTGGTGTGGGTCTCTCCATTCCTGTTTTTAGTTACATCGATCTTTTTGGTGCCGCAAACCTCTTGTTTACAACAGAAAAAGACCTAGAAGAGCTTGAATCTACAGAAGATTTGAAAAAACACACCATGTTTACCGCTGGTCTCAAATTCAACATAGGCAAAAAGATCAAGGACAATAGAGCTATAGATGTGTATGTAGAGAAAAGAGTAACAGACAAAACAATAATGTATGAGCAACGTGTGGCTGAGTTGAAAAGAGAACTAGACAAAGCCTACGAAGCAAACGATACTCAAAAAGCAGCACAAATAATAAACGAAAAACAACGCTTAGAAGGTGAGCTCATTGCAGAAGCAAAAGAGGCACAAGTAGCAGAAAGGCAACAAGTAGTGGGCACTTCGGCAATAGCCCCCACCCCATACACCACTGCAGATAGCACAATGAGAACTCAAAGCACCGCGGCCACTGTTTCCGACCAAACTATGATAAGACTCACCCCTCAAGAGTTGGAGTCGTTGGTAGATAAAGTAGTGCAAGGTGTGGGTGCACCCGTATTAAAGAAAGAGACTCCCGAGGAGCGTCTAGACAGACTAGAAAGACTCATTTTGGGTGGTGGAGCCCCCACAAGAGCTATGCAACAACCTGCAACGATGAGCACATTCAGTGCAGGCCAGCCCGATCAATCGCAAGAAACTTATGTGCCAAAAAGCACTGACAATAGCAACAAAGAGCTATTGGAAGAGATGAAACGCATAAGCGACAGAATTGAAGAGAGCTCACGTAGATTAGATACCAGAATTGAAGAGAATGCGCGCAGATTAGACAATACATACAGACAACAACCCCTTTCCACAGGTCAAGACAGAACATTCATTCTTTCTCCAGGAAGTGGAGGTGGCACCCAAAGACCCTACACTGCACCTCCAGTGGGTAGAAGCAATGTTGTTATTTCGCCCGACGGAACCCGTCAGAATGTAATGCAAGACCAGTCTCAAGACGTAGTAACCTCATGGGTTATATACAAAGGACTCTCTCCATTTTTGGGAATGAACTTTGGCGATGCCACATCTGTTCTTTTCGGACTGAAAGCCAATTATGGCTTCTCGAGCACCGATTTTGTTTTCACCCCCGACCTATACTTTGGTGTGGGTGGCAAGGTTGCCTTCGGATTAAATGCAAATGTGACTTATCCACTGTTCCCAAACAATCCGTCTTTGTTTACTCCTTATGTAGGAATAGGATTGGGAATAAATAAGATTGAGAAGTTCAATTTCGGAATCAACTTTATTGGCGGCACCTATTTAGATATTGGAAATGGAAGCCTGTTTATTGAATATACTTCAAGAAGAGGGTTTGAAAACAACTTCGTTTCATTGGGATACAGATTTGATTTTTAGAGACAAGAGATATAAATAATATATGATGTATCAAAAAATTAAAACAATACTATGCATAGGTATCTTTGCAATAGGTACGTTTGGGCTAAGTGCCCAAACGGACACTATTGTTGGTAGCGTGCCCAATGTACAACAAGGCGAAATTGTAATATCTAAGTCCGACCTAATCAAATTTCTTGACAAGGTGGCTCAAGCCCGAAAAGATAAAATAGAATTTGAGCTAGAGAACAACTATTTAGACAATCTCACCCTCCCCCAACACCCCATAAGTAGATATGGTGCAAGCAGTGCTGCCACAATGTCTGTTGGCCCATTGGGTGGCAACACACCGTTGCAGACAATGTCGCGCGATCAACTACTGAGAGAAGTAGAAGCACTCACTTCGCGGCTCAACTATATTGCAGGGTATGCAGGATCAGAAGGCGCAACAACATTTATAACAGCCCCCAGCAGCTTTCAAGATGAAGCATTTTATCCCTATCAAACACAAGACCCACTGATAGCGGGAATGCCCTATGTGGCCCCCATGGCTAGCAATGCCAACTTGAGATGGCAGATGGACTCTTTGCAACGCAAGGTCAACTTTTTGTCGGCACCCAGTGCAATTATTAAGAACAAAGACGAGATTGATAGTCTCAATCAGCAAATAGGCCTGTTGCAAGACTCGCTCATTGGCTCCTTGCCACTCACACCCCAAGCAAGAGAGATAGTGAAACGCTATGGCACATCGCAGATGCAAGTATTTTTCGACAACGATGTCTTCGATGTTTCGCCCAGCTATTACGAAGAGGTGGAGCGAGCAGCCATTTTGCTCAAAAACAATTTTCACTTGGCAGCTGTGCTCAAAGGTTTTGCAAGCCCAGTGGGCAATGCCAAATACAACTACGATTTATCTATGCGCCGCAACGAGGCGGTGAAAAGAATGCTGATAGATTTTGGAGTATTCCCCGATCAAATCACATCTGTCTTTTATGGCGAAGACAAAACCTCGTCGGCCGACAATGCACGAAGGGTAGATATTAAATTTATAATCAAATAGGGTAAATTTATAAACACCAAAGTATGTTTACAAAAAAGGCACGGATATATTATCTGCGCCTTTTTTGGGTTATGACTGTTCGCTCGCGCCGATTTCCGAATCGGTGTGCCCTGTGCAATCTATTTCATTGGGGCCTGCCCTGTGAAATCTTAATTATTTCATCAGGGCCTGCCCTGTGAAATCTTAATTATTTCATCAGGGTGTGTTTCTATAGGAAAATGTATGCTTTAACCGCTACCGCACGATTCCCATCGTGTGGTGGTGTTCAGCCTTTCACCATTAGAACCACGCGAGAGGACTCGCGCGGTAGCAAATGTTATTTCATCAGGGTGTGTTTCGTTTTGACGTTACAGGCACTGGTCAGAGACCAGCGCCAGCGCGGGATACAATCATTACGCCGCTACCGCACCAATTCCCATCGTGTGGTGGTGTTCAGCCTTTCACCATTAGAACCACGCGAGAGGAC
>CAYTJC010000139.1:0-5262 GCA_964437875.1 uncultured Dysgonomonadaceae bacterium | reverse complement strand
ATGGTGTTTATGATTCTCAACTTTTCGGGAATATATGTTGGCTCGGGACGAAGCGATATCCCTTTTTATTACAATGCTGCAGGTCTTATCCTCAACATTGTTATTGACCCCCTTTTAATCTTTGGTCTTGGCCCCATTCCTGCATTAGGATCAACTGGAGCAGCTTATGCCACAACATTTTCACAGTTTATTGTGCTTGTATTATTCATTTGGCACCTGAAAAAGAGAGAGGGAGTATTTGGAAACTTTCCTTTTCTTACACCCCTAAGGGCAAGTTACACTAAAAACATTTTCAAGCTGGGCTTGCCTGTAGCAGCAATGAATATTTTCTTCTCTCTTATCAACATGAATTTAGTGCGCATTGCCTCTATACATGGTGGTCATTTAGGAGTAACAAGCCAAACAACAGGGGGGCAGATAGAAGGCCTTACGTGGAATACTACCGAGGGATTTGCCACCGCATTAGGTAGTTATGTGGCACAAAACTACTCTGCCAATAAAATGGACAGGGCGAAAAAAGCTTATGCTTTTACCCTAAAGCTATTGTTATCGTTGGGAGTCATTCTTAGCGGTGCTTTTATATTCTATGGTGCTGACATATTCTCTATATTCGTGCCAGAGCGCGATGCATACATGGCGGGTGGAGATTATCTTTTCGTTCTGGGAATCTCTCAAATATTCATGATGTTAGAATTAACCACTCAAGGAATGTTCAACGGTATTGGACGAACTGCTCCTCCCGCAATTATCAGCATGACATTCAATGCAATCAGAATTCCCTTCGCAATGTTTTTAGCATCGAGAATGGGAGTGACAGGTGTATGGTGGGCTATAACTATTACCACTATCTTTAAGGGTGTAATCTTAACCATGTGGTATCATACTGTTCAGAAGAAGATAACGAGTAGATAATCTTTGATAGAACGCTTAATATCCAGGTAAAAACAATCCAATGTCATTCACTGGCAAGTTGAATAAATTGGCTACATAAGGATTCACCATCTTGCCAGAATACATATAAAACCCAGAAGAAAAACCCCTATCGCTTTGTGCAAGCCCAATAATTCCGCCACCATTGGCCATTTTCATAAACAGCGAGGTGAAGATATTGCTCAAAGCAATGGAAGCGGTGCGTGCTACACGAGAACTAATGCTCATTTCACAAAAATGAAGCACTCCATATTTTTCAAACAAAGTGGGTGATTTTGGAAAGCAAGCCTCCATAGTTGTTTCAAAACAACCCCCTTGTGCCATTCGCAAATCTATAACAATTGCTCCATGCTTCAACTCTCGTATTAAGTCTGCAGATATTCTGTCGCGATGCGGTTTGTTGATGTACTCCATTGCACCAATCAACACATCGGCCGATCGGAAAGTATTTCTCAATACATTGGGTTGCAAAGTAGAGGTAAAGAGGGTTCGCCCCAGATTGTGCTCCATCAATCTCAACTTATTTACATCATTGTCAAACACTTTTACCAGTGCCCCCAAGCCTAACGCTGCGCGAGCTGCCACTGTGCCTGCAACATCGGCACCAATAATAACCACTTCGGTTGACGATACTCCAGGCACACCACCCATCAAAATACCTTTCCCCCCATTAGCATTACTCATCAGTTCAGCAGCAAGCGTAATAGCCGATGTTCCCTCTATTTCTGCCATTGCAGTGGCAAAAGACGATGTTCCCTCATAGTCGTAAACCAAATCATAGGCAAGTCCATTTATTCTTTTGGCAGACATGGCCTCAAGTATTGTGGTAGAAAGCAAGGGCTGTTGCAAAAAAGAAAACACTGTAGCACGTGGGCGCATCAGTCTCACCTCTTGCAGGGTTGGTGGAGATATCTTTAAAATAAGATTGGACTCAAAAACTTCTGCTCTCGAATCCACAATTTGTGCACCCGACTCAGAATAGTAGTTATCTGAATAATTGATGGCAAGTCCAGCACCAGTTTCAACAATGACTTTATGGCCCTCATCAATCAAAAGAGCCACAGCTTCGGGTGTAAGTGCTAAACGTTTCTCGACCTTAGAATTCTCTTTAGGAATACCGATAGTGAGGGCCGAATGAGTTTTATTTACTCTCAACAAAAATTCTCTTACAACAAAAGAAGTAGATTTAAGTGGGGGATATATCATACTGGTGAAATAGTTTTATGTAGTTCAACTTCTAAATATGTTTTTGCAACATCTCCTTTATAGCAACTATGCTATCATTTACGTGCCTTAGCGATACTAATCTACTGGTATAGTAGGTAAATTGTGCTTTTGAATAATACTCTTCGCGTTCAGCCAAGTGAGATGTTACAAACTCTTTCAACTCTTCAGGAGACTTGTTTGCAATAATGGGTCTGACATTTTTAGACGCCAACAGACGCGACACCAATTGCTCTACTGAAGCTTTTATATATAATGTAAGACCACTTTTATTCATCACATTCATATTATCGAAAAAGCAAGGTGTGCCACCACCTGTAGATATCAATACATTTTCGAAAGTTGCCACTTCGTGCAACATTTCGCGCTCAATAATCCTGAATTTATCTTCGCCCTTTTCGGCAAAAATATCATGTATGGTTTTGCGGTATCTTTTTTCTATATATTTGTCAAGGTCTATGAACTCAACACCTAACTCTTTGCTCATCAGTTTGCCTATTGTAGTTTTACCCACACCCATGTATCCAACTAAAAAAACTCTTTTCATATATATATACTTATAATAAAGGGGTAAACAAACGCACAAAAGACTCCTTAAAACGCAACCAAACAGGGCGTTTCATCCATTCGCGCAACACAATAGCAGTAGAGTTATTTTGATCTTCTACAAAAATCTCTTTTGCACGCACTGCGGTTTCTTTATTGTAAATAAAGGCTTCAACCTCCAGGTTTTGCTCAAAACTACGAACATCAAAATTGGCAGATCCTATTAGCGTTAATGAATCATCTATGACCATAAGTTTAGAATGCATAAATCCGGGCTCATAAAAATAGATTTTCACATTTGCCATCATCAATCTTTTGAAATAAGACCTGGATGCAAGTTGCACTAACAAAGAATCAGATCTTCGTGGAACCATCAATCTAACATCAACTCCTCTTGTGCAGGCTGCAATAAGTGCCTCAAACAAACTCTCGGGGGGTATAAAGTAGGGAGTTTGAATATAAATAGACTCTTTAGCACCAAATATTGCCTGCATGAAACCCTGCATAATCTCTCGTTTCTTAGTGTATGGCCCACTAGTTACAATTTGCGAGAGATTGTCACCATAACTTTCGAGAGGTGGGAAATATTTGCGCGCTGTGATAAGCGATCTGCTCACCATAAACCAATCTATCAAAAACACAGATTGAAGTCCCTGTACACCTTTTCCTTCAATACGAATGTGTGTGTCTCTCCAGTTTCCCCACGATGGCCCATTTATATACCTATCGGCAACATTCATTCCGCCTATATAACCCACTTTGCCATCAATAACCACTATCTTCCTATGGTTGCGATAGTTGGCATGTGAAGTTAACATTGGGAACTTTACTTTCATAAACTCCTCAACCTCAATGCCTGCAGAGCGTATCTCTTCGTAAAACCTTCTTTTTACTTTCCATGAACCAACGGCATCAACTATTATTCTAATCTTTACGCCCTGGGCAGATTTCTTTATGAGCAAATCTTTCAGCTGATTTCCTACCACATCGTCATCCCATACATAATACTCAATATGAATGTTCTCAACAGCATTGTCGATGTCACGAAAAAGTGCCTCAAACTTATCTCTACCAGCAATGTAGAAGTCAACTGAACTTCCGTGAAGCAACTGAGCTTGATTTGAATTACGAAGAAGTTTTACAAGCTCAACATGTTGCGAAGGCAAGTGAACCAACTCATTCGTGTCAAGATCGGCAAGTGGCCTTGTTTTAATCTTAGAGTACATGCGCTTAGAGATGATGCGCCGCTTTGTGTAATCCTGACCAAAGAATGCATAAATAACCAACCCAATGATAGGAAGAAAAATCAACACCATTATCCATGTAATGGTTTTGAGTGGATTTCTATTTTCCGAAATAATTACAATAATAACACCAATTACAGTAATTAGATATACTATTTCGGTAATGCGAAAAAGAATATGGTACATATATCATTGGTTATTTAACGATACTTTCCCTCATCAATGTCTCCTATAATATTAAGATAAGAGTGATATCTGCTTTCACTAATAAAATGATTTTTCACAGCGTCAAGTACAGCACACCCTGGCTCATTTATGTGCATACAGTTATTGTAGTAACACTTGTTGGAGAACTTAAATATCTCACGAAAATAGTGCGACACTTCATCTTTCTCCATATTAACAGTGCCAAAACCTTTAATACCTGGAGTATCTATTATGAATCCACCACCTTCTATCTCCACCATTTCAGAGAAAGTGGTTGTGTGCATTCCTGTTTGATGATAGGTGGAAATGTCTCCTACCTTTCGCTTATACTCATCACCAGTAACAACGTTTATGAATAGAGATTTACCAACACCCGAGTGTCCTGCCAGTAAAGTTATTTTGTTTTGAATGGTTTCTTTCAATTGCACTAAGCCAATCTCTTCAGTGAGAGAGGTTTTGAGGCAAGTATAACCAATGGTTTGGTATAAATGTATGAGCGCATCTACATATTCCAGATCCTCCTCGTCATAGAGGTCAATTTTGTTGAAAACAATACACACAGGAACTTCGTATGCCTCTGCTGTTGCCAAAAACCGATCGATAAAGACGGTACTTGTCAACGGAGACTTCACTGTTGCAAACAGTAGTGCCTGATCGATATTGGCTGCCAAAATATGGGCAAGCTTAGACAAGTTGGAAGCACGACGAACAATGTAGTTCTTCCTTTCAAATATTTTAGTTATATAAGAGACATTGTCAACGTTGTGGTCTATCAGCACTTTGTCGCCAACCACCACAGGACTTGTACTGCGAATTCCTTGTAATCGGAAATTGCCTTTAGCTCTGCACTCTACATCCAGTCCGTCTTCAGTGCGAACAATGTAGACATTGCCCGTATTTTTAATCACCAATCCTTTCATACGCTCAAATAAAAAAAGGAAAGAATGTGCTTCTTTCCACTTTATTGTTTAGTTATACTGTAAGGATTTCTTTTTCTTTTACATCAAAAGCTTCGTCAATTAGTTTGATATATCTATCGTGTATCTTTTGAAAAGAAGCCTCTGCATTTTTGCCAGTATCTTCGGGCAAACCATCTTTCACTGCTTTCTTA
>CAYTJC010000138.1:0-5285 GCA_964437875.1 uncultured Dysgonomonadaceae bacterium | reverse complement strand
CAATCATTGTCGTCTTTATACCCAAATCCATAGCCATCTTAGATGCCATAACACCACCGCCATGCACCAATATTTTCTTTCCCTCCAGTTGTTGAAAGTCTTTCAGAAAAGAAGCCAAGGCCTCTGGATTATCAACTATGTTGCCACCAATCTTAACAACTTTAACTTCTTCACCCTTTTGCATATTCTGCATGACGTTTAATTTTAAGATTATAAGCTTTTTACTATTTCACTCAATACAACCTGCGCCGACACTACCCTATTGGTTGCTTGTGGAATAACTATAGATTGAGCACCATCAATTACCTCATCGGCAACAATCATATTCCTGCGAACAGGCAGACAATGCATAAAAAAAGCATTGTTGGTCAGGTTCATTTTCTTTGCGTCAACTGTCCAATCTCTATCTGTACTCAAAACCTTCCCATAGTTCGGGTCAGTATATGCAGACCAGTTCTTTGCATATATAAAATCAGCATCTTTGTATGCTTTCTCCTTATCGTATTCCACTAGGGCGTTTCCCACAAAATCTTCATGCAACTCATACCCCTCTGGGTGAGTTATCACAAACTCATAATCAGTAGCATTCATCCACTCAGCAAAAGAGTTTGGTACTGCCTGTGGCAATGCTTTTGGATGTGGAGCCCATGTAAGCACCACTTTGGGCTGAGCTTTTTGTTTGTGCTCTTCTATTGTAATCAAATCAGCAAAGCTTTGCAACGGATGGCGTGTAGCTGCCTCCATGCTAAAAACTGATTTGCCTGAATATTGGATAAACTGATTTAGAATAGTTTCATTGTAATCATCTGTCTTACTTTGAAATTGTGCAAAAGAGCGCACCCCAATCACATCGCAATAAGCACCCATTACAGGAATTGCCTCCAGCATATGTTCTGGTTTGTCACCATCCATAATTACTCCCGTTTCGGTCTCCAGTTTCCAAGCACCCTGATTCACATCCAGCACCATCACATTCATACCCAAGTTGAGAGCTGCTTTCTGCGTGCTCAGTCGTGTACGCAAGCTAGAATTGAAAAAGATGAGCAGAGCTGTTTTATTCTTCCCTAACGCTTGATTAGCAAATGGATTTTCTTTCACGGCTTTTGCTTTCAGCAAAGCCTCTTGTATATTACCAATGTCTTTTACCGATATGAAGTTTCTCATTGTTGTGTCTGTTGTTTAAAAGCTTCAATAAATATATCTATCTCATCTTTAGAAATTGAAAGTGGTGGTAGCAATCGCATCACGTTGTTCTTCGCTCCACCTGTGAAGATATGATCTTCAAACAATAGTTTGTTGCGCAATTCAGCAAATTCAGCTTGTAGTTCTATGCCAATCATCAACCCTACGCCTCTAATTTCTTTGATGCCTAAGCAATCCTTCAACTGCTTTTGCAAGTAGGTACCCATCTTAGCTGCATTATCTATCAAGTGCTCCTCTTTAATTACATCCAACACAGCAATACCTGCAGCACAAGCCAAGTGATTACCGCCAAATGTAGTTCCTAACATTCCTTTCTTCGCATCAATGTTGGGAGAAATAAGAATACCACCAATTGGGAAACCATTTCCCATTCCTTTTGCCATAACTATAATATCGGGTTGAACATTGGCATATTGATGTGCAAAGAATTTACCCGATCGGCCATATCCCGATTGCACCTCATCTGCAACGAGCATAACATTGTGCTTGTTGCAAAGTGCTTGCAGTTGCTCCATAAAATCTATTTCAGCTACAAAAATACCTGCCACACCTTGTATGGGTTCTATTATCACAGCAGCGTAATCGTCAGTTTGCAATGCTTTTTCAACAGCAAGAATATCGTTGAGTGGAACAAAAGTAACTTCGTGTCCTCTATTGATTGGTGCTTGAATAGAAGGGTTGTCACTTATAGCAACAGCACCCGATGTGCGGCCATGGAAGGCTTCGTTAAAAGCAAGCACTTTCTTTTTACCCGTTTGAAAAGAAGCTAACTTTAATGCATTTTCATTTGCCTCAGCACCAGAGTTGCAAAGGAACAAAGAGTAATCTGTATAACCAGATATCTCACCCAACTTCTCGCTCAGCTGCACCTGTAAGTTGTTGAGAACAGAGTTGGAGTAAAAAACAATGTTATCAACTTGGTTTTTAAGCATTTCGATATAGTGCGGGTGAGTATGCCCAATAGATATCACGGCATGTCCTCCGTACAAATCTAGGTATTGAGTACCCTGTGCATCCCACACTGTACATCCTTTCGCCTTCACAGGCTCAATGTCCCACAGCGAATAAACGTCAAATAGTCCGCCTTTGGTTATTGTATTTGTTTCTTGTTTTTTATTTTCCACTTTTCAATTTGTATTTTATAATATGTTGAGCATTCGATTAAAAAAAGATATACTTCCATAAGCTTTGCTGCCGATATTCAGTGACTGTGATATCCTACGACCTGGTATTTTACTGAAAAACAATTAGAAGGCACTCCCCTTCAATAGCAAGCCCTCATTCTCAGGAAAGCCAAACAACAAATTCATATTCTGAACAGCTTGTCCCGATGCACCTTTCAGCAGATTATCTATTATAGATGTGATGTGAATGTAACCATTATGGAGAGAAATATGTAACAATCCCTTGTTGGTATTCACCACCTCTTTCAGACTAATATCCTCGTCTGACACAAAAACAAAAGGAGAGTCCATGTAATAGCTTTTGTAGTAGTCCACCACTTCTTGTTCACTTTGCTTGCCATCCCATTTTGTATAGACACTGGCAAATATACCACGCGAAAAATCGCCACGCATCGGCACAAATTGTATTTCTGGTACATCTAGTGTTTTGCCCAATGCTAACGTTTGTTTTATCTCACCCAAATGTTGATGATTAAATGCTTTGTAAACAGATACATTAGAATCTCGGTAACTGAAGTGCGTTGTATCTGATGGACGTTTGCCAGCTCCCGTAGAACCTGTTATGGCATGAATATGTACTTCGTTGGACAATTGCTTCATCTTTGCCAATGGCAATAGTGCAAGTAAGATAGAAGTAGCAAAGCAACCAGGATTGGCTATATTATTAGCTTGTTGAATAGCTTCTTTGTCTAACTCACACAGTCCATAAGCAAAAGTTCTATCTTCATAGACTGGGTCTAATCTAAAATCATTTCCTAAGTCTATCACTTTGCATGAAGAGGGCACATTGTTGGTATCCAAAAACTTTTTAGACAATCCATGTCCCAAGCAAAGAAACAGAACATCGGGATTGCCAATAGAGTCAGAAAAAACTAAATCTGTTTCGCCCAGTAGATCACGATGTACCGTCGAGAGAGAAACATCCACCGATGTTGTGCTCACCACCGAATCTAGTTGTACCTGTGGATGATGAATCAAAATCCGGAGCAGTTCGCCAGCCGTATAACCAGTACCTCCTGCAATGCTTGCTTTAATCATATCTCTGTTTATTTATCTTTGTGAACTGAATAATAAATCTTCAATGGGTTGGCCAATACTTTTGTAAAGCCCACCACATCTTGCCCCGAGAATGACTTGTTGCTTTCGCCATAATCTCCAAAATCAGAGCTCATTAAATCATATTTGCTATCACACGCCAAAATAGAAAAATGATACGGACGCAATTCCACTTCCACCGTTCCAGTTACATACTTTTGAGTATCGTCCAAGAAAGTTTCGATGTTACGCATCACTGGCTCTAGATATTGTGCCTCGTGTAACAACTGCCCATACCAATTACTCAATTGATCTTTCCAATACAACTGATTCTTTGTTAATATATGTTTTTCTAAGAGATGATGTGCTTTCACCAAAATAAGTGGAGAAGGTGCTTCAAAGGCCACCCGCCCTTTTGTACCAATAATTGTATCACCTACATGCACATCTCTACCAATACCATAGCGAGAAGCCATTGCATGTAGCTTGTGAATCAGATCAACTGGATTCATTGTTTCATTGTTCAGAGTAACAGGCTCTCCCTTTTCAAACCCAATAGTAACTCTTTCGGTTCCAAAATCGGCAACTTGCGAAGGATATGCCTCTTCGGGTAAAATGCCCGATGACTTAAGTGTTTCTACTCCGCCTACACTTGTGCCCCACAAGCCCTGATTGATAGAGTACTTAGATTTCTCCCAAGAAGACTCAAAACCATGTTCTTTCAAATAGTCTATCTCTTGCTGTCTAGATAATTCTAGTTCTCTCACAGGAGCCACTATTTGCACATTAGGTGCAAGCACCTCAAACACCAAATCGAAACGAATTTGATCATTTCCAGCACCTGTACTTCCATGAGCCACATAATCTGCACCCACTTTGTTCACATGGTCAACAATAGCCATTGCCTGAAAAAAACGCTCAGAGCTTACAGACAAGGGATAGGTATTGTTTTTAAGAATATTCCCAAAAATCAGGTACTTAATTCCTTTGTTGTAATAATCCTCAACAGCATCTATGCATGTATGAGTGGTAGCTCCTAAACTATAAGCTCGCTTTTCTATTTCAGCGGCTTCTTCATCTGAGAATCCACCTGTATTAACAATTACAGTATGTACTTCCCACTTCCTCTCATTAATTAGGTATGGCACACAAAAAGATGTGTCTAATCCACCACTAAATGCTAAAACTACTTTTTCTTTCATACTATCTATCTTTTTTATATTGATTGACTGGCATTGGTCAGTCGTTACTCTTATCTCTTAAATAATTTGGCAGGTCTCCGCTTCTTTACAATTGGTTTCACAACCATTCGTGCAAATGGCTTGGCCGCATGAACTGGCTCTTGTTGATTAGGGTCGTGCAACAAACCCGTGCACAAACACATCTTGTAATCGTTGCTTTTCAATATTTCAAAGTTTCTGCATCCCTGACAGCCCTTCCAAAATTCTTTATCATCAGTTAGTTCAGAAAAAGTTACAGGCTTAAACCCCAGCTCAGTATTCATTTTCATAACAGCCAAACCAGTTGTTATGCTAAATATTTTTGCTTTGGGATACAGTTTTCTTGAAAGATCAAATATTTTGCGTTTTATTTTGCGTGCAAAACCTTGCCCACGGTAATCAGGATTAACAATTAAACCCGAATTGGCCACAAACTTTTTGTGCCCCCAAGTTTCTATGTAAGCGAAGCCAACCAATATATCGCCATCTAAAGCGATTACAGCTTTGCCCGATTGCATTTTTTCTTCAATATATTCGGGACTACGCTTAGCAATTCCAGTTCCTCTGGCTTGTGCCGACAAGTAAACTAAATCGCATATAGGTTGTGCATATTGTAAGTGGCTACTATCAGCCACATGAATTA
>CAYTJC010000137.1:0-5307 GCA_964437875.1 uncultured Dysgonomonadaceae bacterium | reverse complement strand
GATTTTCGTTTCCATAAGCACGTTCATATTGTGCGGCATTGGCTCCAAACTGATGTTTTACGACCAAACCACAATCCAATAATAATTCAATTGTGTTGTACAATGTGGAACGACTAACCCGAAAGCTTGCATCAAGCATAGAATTATAGAGCGAATCCATATTGAAATGTCCTTTTATGGAGTATATATGATCTAATATAGCAAAGCGTTCCGAGGTTTTGCGGTGTTTGCGAAACGTTAGGTACTCTGTGAATTCGTCTTTTGCTTGTTTGCGGATTTTCTCACTATCCATTTTACTGTATCTTAGGGGGGTCTTGTTTACTTAAACTACTAAGCATTTCTGCTCTTTTTATTTAATCGTTTCGGAGTGATAGAAAAATGCAGGATGACAGATAACACTTTCATTGTTATAAGCATCTGACGAAGTTACAAAATAGTAATACGCCTCATCGTTGTCTTCTACATAAAATTCATACATGGGTTCTCTCACCCCAGTAGCAACAATATTTACTGCTTTTTCAGTATCAAACTCTTCATTGGCTGTTTTGTATATTGTATAAGTAGTTCTTTGTGTTGTGTCACTCTCCCATTTGAGTTGAAATATACCTTTCACTTTTTCTGCTCTCAAATCGTAAGGAGCATCCGGAATTGTATCCGATAACCATGTCATGGCTGGCAGTTTGGCTGGATACTTATAATAATCATTTATATTGAATAAGATTCCTTTCAGATTAGACAAAACATTTTCGGTGCGAAAATAAGCTTGCCCCAACATCTTTTTCTCTCTGGTATAATCTATTTGGTTTACTATATCTTCTTTTGGCCATTTAAGCTCAGACATTTGGTAAACACCCAATCCAGGAACAATAATACGATTGTTGCTATGCAACATCCAATCATCGGCAAATGGATAGAAAAGATGATTACGATAATACATCATTGGATACAAGGCATCGTGCTTACCACTCATCATCCAATGTCCTGCGTCTTGCAATACAGTTTCAAATGCATTCCACCCGTCGTGCTTATTGTTTAAGGGTCTATATCGTCCTAAGGGAGCACTGCTAACTTGTACCCAAGGTTTTATACTTTTGACTGAATCGTACATTTTAGTTACGAATCTGTTTATATTCTCTCTTCTCCAATCGTCTAGCTTCTTCCCTTTACCATACCTACTGAACATAATTTTGTCAGGGAACCTAGTTGAGTTATCAGGATAACGAATATAATCGAAATGAACACCATCAACATCGTAGTTATTAATAATTTCGTGTACAATAGAAATCAGATAGTCGTCTGTTTTGGGATTACCAGGATCTAGAAACCACTCGTTTTTATATTTCAATGCTATGGAAGGTTGCTTGCGTGTGACTGAATTATGACCCAAACCCTTTACATGACCATTACCTCCTAAGGGATAAGTAACTATCCATGCATGACAAGAAATGCCACGTTTGTGGCACTCTTCAATGGTAAATGATAGAGGGTCAAATGCGTTTTCTCCAGACTTTGTGGGTGCTACAACTGAAGACATGGGCTCTATTACAGATCGATAGAGTACTTCGCCCCGTCCACGAGCTTGAAAGAAAACAGTATTGAAATTGTACTTCTTCAAATCATCTAAAATCTTAAGTAACTCTCTTTTCTGTACATCTACATCCTTTCTATTTGTAGGCCAATCTAAGCCATAGTTAGTTGTCAGCCATACTGCTCTGACCTCAGTTGATGGTGGATCACTCGCATAAATTTGCAATACAAAAAACAGACTTATGCAAATAAGCCAAAATATTCTATTCATTCTTTTCCTCTCAATCTATTCTTACACATACAAAAATAAAATAAAACAACTATATAAAGAGGGTTTGCGTATTAATTAACATAATAAAAGGCTTTGCTTGTAGCCTTACTTACAATATGAAAGACGCTTGAAGAAAAACCCTACTTACAAGAGATAAGTGAACAAAATATTTTTCATGTAAAGAATCACACAAAAGACCATTAATCATTCTGAATAATCTCTTCCCTAACTGTTACAAAGTTATCAATAATATATGAAGATAATATCTTTTAGACTACTGTTATCGAATAAAGGGTAAAGTTTTAAGAAAATTCGCACAGTAATCCTTTTTGAAAATCACTATATTTGAACTATCAAACAAAACCAACAAGATATGAAACCTCACATTATTATTACGGGTGGTGCACAAGGAATTGGCAAAACAACCGCATTAGAATTGCTTAAGAAAAATTATTGTGTGTCAGTGTTCGACAACGACAAAGAAGCACTTCAAGAATTGGAGTTAGAAATTGACAACAACAATAGCTCTCTGCATCATGTAGATATATCAAATGAAAAAGAGGTGACGAGTGCAATTAATGAATCAATTGTAGCATTTGGAAGTCTTTATGGCCTTATCAACAACGCAGCTATAAGTATCAATAAACCCATTGCTGAAGTAACATTGATTGAATGGCAACAAGTAATTAACTGTAACTTAACTGGTGCTTTTTTGTGTTCAAAACATGCTATACCCCATCTTAAAGAATCAAAAGGTTGTATCATTAATATGGCATCAACGCGTGCATTTCAATCTGAGCCTAATACTGAGGCCTACTCTGCAAGCAAGGGTGGGATATTTGCTTTCACTCATGCACTGGCTATGAGTGCTGCTCCAGATGTAAGAGTAAACTGCATTAGCCCTGGCTGGATTGATGTATCAGGAATAAAGAAAGCATCTATGGCTCAACAGTATCATTTATCGCAAAGCGACCATGAACAACATCCTGCAGGAAGAGTTGGCAATGCACAGGATATAGCACGCACCATTCTATTTCTTTTAGACAAAAGAAATGATTTCATAACAGCACAAAACTTTGTGATTGACGGCGGAATGACTCGTAAAATGATATATGACTAAACGCCTTTTGATGGCTTTATACGCATAAGAATTACTCCAATCATAATCCAAAACATTTCTCTTATGCGGGTTATGAGTCCAACATAAACCCCAACGCCCAACGGGATTATGAGCATACTAAAAGCTATACCAAACCCTCCTTCGCGTGTTCCCAACTGCATGGGCGAGAAGAAAAGAATGTTGGCAAACAATGAGGAGAAGGCTGCAACAATAACGCTGTCGAAAAAGGTAAGATAGTATCCAATAGGTATTGCCATAAACATAATCTCTATAGAAGAGAGAAATCTGGCTATGACTTCGAAAGAAAGAGCAAGGAAAAAATCTTTTTTACGATTGGTAAATAAATCAGACATGAGACTATCCATTACGCTAACTCTTTCTGCATGTTCCGACCTATATTCTTTTACCTTATTTCTCACAAAAGGGATTCTCACGGCTACACTAAGTGCTTGGTGTATCAATCCTTTTCGAAACACAGTGAAGGCCCAATAAGTGAGCAATAGGGCTCCTAGCACAACACCCCAAAGTAAAATCTTAATTCCTAAAGGAATAACTGGAACTACAAAAATGAAAATTGGCACAGAAGCCATCCAGAAAATGAAATGAGCCAAAAAGTGCATCATGGTAGAAAGCAAAATACCTGAAGTTGCCTGATCGATACCTAAATCTTCTTTCAGTTCAATTATTTTATAAGGCTCACCACCCAAAAGGCCTATGGGAGTCATGCTATTAATGGCAAAGCCACTGATCATGAGTTTAATTTTGCGAAGAAGCGATACCTTCTCAGCGCCTTTGCCTCCACGAAGAATTACATGGAAAGCCAACCCATTGAAAGTATAAACAATGGCCCAAACGCCTATAATTGCTAAAAACCACCAACCGGTATCTTTTATGTTATCCCAAATTGTATCGATACCGACACGATAGACCATCCAGATTAATACTAATATACCTATCACAAAGAAGAGGTCACGTATTATCTTTACTTTTCGATTCATGTATATTTTTTTAATTCAACAAACAATCTGATTGTGAGAAAAGCTTGCTTTATGAAATTTGATGCAAAAATACTTCCTAAATAGAGACATAGAGAAATATTACAAATAATAATCTCTAAATTATTGGATAGAAAAAATCTCAACAGATACATTTAAATTATTATCTCTTTAAAAAAAGCAAATAATTGAAACATGTATCAGTTGAGATTTGAGATGTGTTATTATTTTAATCTATTTACGGAATGGAGGTTTCACCACTTCCGCTTTCAAATTCTTCTTGCGAACTTTAATAAAAATCTCAGTGCCAAGTTTGCTATATTCTGGCTTTAAATAACCCATACCTATGCCTACTTTCATAATCGGAGACATTGTTCCTGATGTTACTTCGCCAATCTCCTCATCGTTACTATTCACAATCTTGTAACCTTGACGAGGAATTCCTCTTTCCAACAGAGTAAAAGCACACAGTTTGCGCGTAACGCCCTCAGCCTTTTGTTTTTCGAGTACATCACGACCTACAAAGTCATTGCCTTCGGTAAATTTAGTGATCCAACCCAATCCTGCTTCTAATGGAGAGGTCTCTTCAGTCATATCATTACCGTATAAATTGAACCCCATTTCTAGGCGTAAAGTATCTCTAGCACCCAATCCTGCAGGTTTGAGTCCAAATTCTTTACCAGCTTCAAACAATGCATTCCAAATAGTCTCGCCATGGTTGGGATAGAAGTACAGTTCAAATCCCCCTGCACCAGTATAACCCGTGTTTGATATAATTACATCTTCAACGCCTGCAATAGTGCCACTTTCAAAAGCATAATATGGAATTGACGACAAATCAGTATCAGTCAGCTTTTGTAAAAGCTCTATTGCTTTTGGTCCTTGCAAAGCTAACAAAGCTGTATGGTCTGATGCATCTTCGAGGATTGCACCCATTGTGTTTTGTTTTTTACACCACTCCCAATCTTTCTGAATATTGCTTGCGTTTACAACCAACATATACTTTTCTTCTTCCATGTGATAGAGCAAGAAGTCGTCAATAATGCCCCCTTTTTCGTTTATAAAAGAGGTGTATTGAATTTTTCCAATCTTTAGTTTTGAAGCATCATTGCTCGTAATCTTTTGTATCAATTCAAGCGCTTTTGGTCCCTTTATCCAAAACTCTCCCATGTGTGACACATCAAACACACCCACTGCATTACAAACTGTGGCATGTTCGTCTAATATACCAGTATATTCAATGGGCATATTGTATCCTGCAAATTCGTGCATTTTAGCTCCTAACTCGATGTGCAAATTTGTAAATGGTGTTTGTTTCATATTTGTTTATAATTAATTATATTATTAAATCTGATTAGTTTGCTTCTTCAGCAACAAGCTGTGCAATCTTTACC
>CAYTJC010000136.1:0-5319 GCA_964437875.1 uncultured Dysgonomonadaceae bacterium | reverse complement strand
CAGATACTTTGTCGCGCACATCATTGGCAGCTGTTTCCATATCAACAGAGAGTTCAAACTCAACTGTGATACGCGAACGGCCCTGGCTACTGCTACTCATGAGAGAGCGAATGCCAGGAATGCCATTAATGTTTTGCTCCAGAGGTTCTGTTATTTGTTTTTCAATAACATCGGCGTTTGCACCCGGATAGGAGACACTCACCGTAATAATAGGATTGTCAACACTGGGATATTCACGCACAGCCAAATTGGTGTAACCAATTATCCCGAAAAGAATAATAACCAATATAAACACAGTAGATAAAACGGGGCGCTTTATGCTTAATTCTGATAATGTCATTTAATAGATCTCCTTATAATTATTCACCAAGTTTGGCAATCGATACATTCATCCCATCGCGCAACTGCATTACTCCAGTTGTTAATAATGTATCGCCAATATTCAACCCTTCAAGAATCTGAACTGACGAAGCAGTACGAAGTCCTTTTGTGAGAACAACTCTGTGGGCTTTTCCATTTTTGTAGGTGTAAGCAATGTCTTGTCCCATTTCGGCAATGGAGGCAATACTCGGAATAACTAATGTGTTGGTTATTTCACGTAGTTGAATCTCTATATTAGCTGAACGACCTGGTTTCATCTTTCCCCCGGGATTAGCATACCGAGCACGTGCCTTAAGTGAAAGAGTATTTGCTTCTAACGAAGTTTCAACTGCATAAACAAATGCTTCGTAAGTATTCAAATCATTTTCCACGGAAAAAGCAAGTTTAGTTCCATCCACAATTTCATTTTCTTGGCGCTCGTTTACAGAAAACTCTATTTTGAGAGGAGATATCTTAGTTAATTTAGACACCATCACTTGTGGAGATGCGTAAGTTCCTTCACTCACCATGCGCAAACCAATCATTCCGCTAAAAGGTGCACGCAGTTCGGTTTGGGCAATGCGAGCTTTTACCAATTCAACATCGGCTTTTAGCTTATCTAAATCTGTAGTAACAGTTTCAAAAGCCTCTTGACTCACAGCATCTTTGTCCAATAGTGTTCTTTGACGATACACTCTCTCTTGGGCAAGAGGCAATTGTGCCTCCAGTTTTTTGAGTTCTGCTTGCAAAGGAGCATCGTTTACTTTTGCCAACAAATCTCCTTTATTTACAAAAGAACCTTCTTTAAAGTTGATTTGTGTAATCTTACCTGAGGTTTCAAAAATAAGATCCACTTCTTCGTCAGGTAGCAACACACCTTTGGTTCTAAACACATCGTTTAGAGTTTCAGGTTGCAAAACAATTGCATTAACACTTAAACTTTGACTACCTGGAGATGCTCCGGCACGGCCAATAGGTTTTTCATTGCTGCCCACAAAAGCATTTTTAATCTTTGGATAAAAAATCATTCCTAATATTAATAGGACTACACCAACAATTACTAATATTCTTACTGGTTTACGCATTATATTATTTCTAAATCTGATTTATGACTTTAAAAGTACTATTTTTATATGGAAGGTGTACTTAATGAAGCTGAATTTATTTATTTTTGAGCATTGACACTACAAACAAAATCAAATAATAAATGTTTAACAAATAATTGTCCTACTTATTGGAAAGATATTGCTTAAATATGTATTATATATAAAAACGCCATGAAACTGAAAAGAATCACATTAACAATTGCACTTTTACTATTTATGAATATTACCTACAAGACAATGGCCCAAGACTGGTCAAACCTCAACCAATTTAAAGAAGAGAACAAGCAAGTTGACCCTGCAACTACAAATGATAATCGAGTTGTTTTTATGGGCAACTCTATCACCCAAGGATGGGGCGAGCTTGCACCAGAGTTTTTTGAGAATCCCAACTATATCAATAGAGGAATTGGGGGACAAACTTCGCCACAGATGTTAATCCGATTTAGGCAAGATGTTATTAAGTTGTATCCTAAGGTTGTAGTTATTTTAGCTGGCACAAATGATATAGCTGGCAACACAGGCTTTTCAACTTTAGAAATGATTGAAGACAACATATACTCAATGGCAGAACTTGCACAAACTCACAAAATTGAAGTTGTGCTTTGCTCCGTATTGCCCGTTTATGACTATCCGTGGCAAACAGGACTTGATCCTGCAGAAAAGATTATAGAGCTCAATAGGAGAATAAAAGAATATGCAGACACGAACGATATTGTATATGCAGACTACTTCACTCCGATGTTGGATGAGAGAAACGGACTGAATGCAGACTTCGCCAAAGATGGTGTTCACCCCACACGAGCGGGATATGAAGTGATGGCTCCTATTGCACAAAAGGCAATAGCAAGGGCTTTAACACTTTGGAACGATAATAACCAATAAAAAGTTTCACTCTTAAACTGTATAATTGCCAAATTCACTATCAAGAAATTTAGGGGTAAAAAGAAGATTGTTTGATTTTTTGATGAAGACTCAAATAATTCTCATCAATCTGCCCGCATTTTTTCCGTATATTGCAAATAGAAAAACAAGAATAAAATGAGAAAAACAGCCATTATATTAGGTGCAACAGGATTAACTGGTTCGCATTTGCTTGAGTTGCTATTACAGGATTCAGATTATGACCGTGTAAAAGTTTTTACACGCAACAAATTGCCCATTGCTCATACAAAGATAGAAGAGCACGTAATTGATCTTTTAAAACTGAGGGACTTCGCCAATGAGTTCAATGCCGATGTAGTGTTTTGCTGTATAGGTACAACCAAGGCTAAAACTCCCAACAAGGAGCTTTATCGTGCCATTGATTATGGCATTCCAGTGGAGGCAGCTAAGCTTGCAAAGCAAAACTCTATTAACCACTTCATAGTAATATCTGCGTTGGGAGCTAATTCTGAAAGCAAGGTACTCTATAACCGACTAAAAGGTAAAATGGAACGCGATGTGCTTGCCCAACATATTGAACATACTCACTTGTTGCAACCTTCACTTATTGTGGGAGAAAGAAAAGAAAAAAGAACTGGGGAAGATTTCTCCAAGCATTTAATGAAACTGTTTGGTTTTTTAATCCCTGCTCGTTACAAAATGATTCATGGCAAAACAATAGCCAAAGCAATGATACAATTAACACGCAAACCGAGCAATGAAGAAGTGATTCCTTCTGAGAAAATTAAGTCAATAGCAGAGCAATATGAATAGAACTCTACCTCAACCAATATGCACTTTGAGCTTTATAATTCAATATTACTGACAAAGCTTTAAGAGTAAGAGAGAAGCCTTTTTGACTCAATCTTTTATTATTAAAGACAGAGATATAAAATACAATTGTACTCATCTCACAAAAACATTTTCTATAAACATGAAAAAGAAAATAGCTTTCAGATTTGTTTTGCTAATAGTTGGCATCATAGCCTCTTTTTTTGTGAGTTGCAAAAAAACAGAATCTAATTTGGAGATTGATAAACTAAGACCAACATCCATCACAATTCACAAAGATAAATTTGTGGACAACCATGGCAGACAAGTAATTCTGAATGGCATTAATGTAATAAACAAATCGAAAAAACAAGACTATCTTGTACCTGAAGATTCCACGTTGTATTCAAAATTGAGAAATTGGGGGTTCAATTGTATTCGCTTGGGTATCTTTTGGGACGGAATAGAACCTCAACCAGGTATTTACAATGAAAAATATCTGCAAGGAATAGACCAACACATACAGTGGGCATCCGATAACAATATATTTGTTGTGCTTGACATGCACCAAGATTTATATAGCATCAGCTATGACAATGGTGCACCCAAATGGGCCACAATAACAGAAGAGAAACCACACAAAACAGGAGATATTTGGAGCGATGCCTACATGCTAAGCGGTGCTGTACAAAGTGCCTTTGACAACTTTTGGGCAAACTCTCTTGCTCCTGATGGAGTTGGTTTGCAAGATCACTATTCACAAATATGGCAACACATAGCAAAACGATATGCCAACAACCCAACTGTAATTGGCTACGACCTTATGAATGAACCCTTCCCTGGTTCTTCTGCTATAGAAACCATGGAAACGCTTCTTGAAGCTTATGGCAAGATGATGTATGACACTACAGGCAAACAACTCTCCCATAAAGAGTTGGTGTTGATATGGAGCAATATTGAAGAGAGAACCAAAGCATTGAAAACCTTATCTACTGAGAAGAAATTCGCTGCAGTTATAGATGCATTATTTAGTATCAACAGAGACTTTGAAGCACACAAGCTACAACCCTTCTATCAAAAGGTGAGCGATGCCATTAGAGAAGTGGACAAGTCAAGCATACTCTTTTTAGAACATGCATACTTTGCCAACATGGGCATAAGAAGTAGTCTTGCCAGAACCACGCTTGCCGATGGCACGCTCGACTCACTGTTGGCTTATGCTCCACATGAATACGATTTGGTGACTGACACGGAAAAAGCCTCTGTTGCATCTCCTCAACGTTTGAATTTTATCTACTACAGGTTTCATGAAACAGCAAAAAAACTAAATATGCCTGTTTGGCTTGGCGAATGGGGTGCTTTCTATCGCCATGGCAAAGCTATTGTACCAATTGCACAACACACTGTGTCACAAATAGAGAAGAATCTATTTGGAAATGCTTATTGGAGTTATGACTCAAGGATAGAAACCTTGCCCTATTTTAATGATGCACTGCTTCGTCCGTATCCTGCCTATACGAATGGGGAATTGTTGGAATACAACTATGACAGAGAAAGCAATATCTTAACCATTAAATGGCAAGAGGATCTAAACAACGATGCTCCCACAATGGTTTTTGTACCATCTGTTGCCAAAAATGCTGTGAAGAAGATTGATAAAAAGTTCAATGCAAGATTCAAACATATTCCAAATTCAACTGCTGGATGGCTGATAGTTTATCCACTGAAGAGTGGAGAAAAAAGAAAGCTGGAAATTAAATTGAAGAGGTAGCAAAACCTACCCTTGAAGAATGTTTGTCTTGTTTTAGTCTATGTCTCAGCAAAATGGGTCACATACAAAACTATGTGTTTTAGTTAAACACTGATACAAATGGTCAGAAGAAGAGGGTATATGGATAAAAAGATAATAGTTAAACACATACATTTACCTTAGCAATTCAATAAAAGCACTCTGAAAACCAACATGCTATTAACACAAAAAAGGATGTCCTAAACAGAACATCCTTTTGTTGTATATAACGAAAAAACGTGTGGCTATAATTAGTCCAACAACGAGTCTGGATCAAGATTATCGTGCTCAATATCGAGGAAGTATTTGTATGTTCCTACTCTCAAGTCAGAGCAAGCTTCGTAGTCACAAACTATTATACCTCTGCGGTGC
>CAYTJC010000135.1:0-5358 GCA_964437875.1 uncultured Dysgonomonadaceae bacterium | reverse complement strand
TAAGCAGACTGCTTATAGAATGGTACGAATTGAATAAGCGAAACCTACCATGGCGTCAAACCAAAGACCCCTATAAAATATGGGTTTCAGAAGTTATACTACAACAAACTCGAGTTGCACAAGGTTTAAATTATTACTTGCAATTTATAGAGAAGTATCCTACAGTAGATGATTTAGCAAAATCTTCAGTAGAGGAGGTTTTAAAAGCTTGGCAGGGTTTGGGATATTATTCTAGAGCACGCAATTTGCACGAAGGCGCAAAATCTGTTGTTAAACTGTTTGATAGTAAACTTCCAAATACTTACAAGGAGATAATTACTATAAAAGGAATTGGAGAATACACAGCATCTGCTATTCTTTCAATAGCATATAATTTACCTTATGCTGTAGTAGATGGAAACGTGTATAGAGTACTTTCTCGTTTGTTTGGAATAGACACCCCAATAGATTTATCAGTTGGAAAAAAACAATTCTCTAGTTTGGCAACTTCACTTTTAGATACACAAAACTCTGGCACTTACAACCAAGCCATTATGGAGTTTGGAGCACTTCATTGCACTCCTTCAACTCCCTCATGTAGTTCTTGTGCTTTTCAGCAGATTTGTGTAGCCAATAAGTTCAATATGCAAACCGAACTCCCTGTGAAAAGTAAGAGGGTGAAAGTGAGGAACAGATATTTCCATTATTTTCAGATTGAGTGCAATGGGTTTATCTATCTAAATAAAAGATTGAGCAATGATATTTGGAAAAACATGTATGAGTTTCCTTTAATTGAGACTGAGGCTGCTATTGATCTACGAGACTTAATGAATACAGACAGTTTTAAGACATTCTTTAATGGTGCAGATATAACTTTTAAGTCAAACATGAGAAAAATCAAACACATACTAACACATCAGCATATTTATGCTGTCTTTTATGAGGTGAAAGCTACGAAGTTAAACTCTTATTTCGATTCTAATTTCCTGAAAATTAAACCCAGTGACACAACTCTCTATCCAATGTCAAGACTAATACACAAGTATTTAGAGCAAAAATAGGCCTGTATTTTATTATGTAGTTGTATATAATTGTTTATTTGAAAAGTTTTATTACTTTTGTTTTTAAACACAATCAATTAATTGATTAATCTAAAATTTAAAATTATGTCAGTAAACAAAGTTATTCTTGTAGGTAATGTGGGGAAAGATCCCGAGGTTAAATATTTTGATAACGACAGGGCGGTAGCTAATTTTTCGTTGGCAACTACTGAGCGTGGGTATAGAACATCAAATGGAATAGATGTTCCTGAAAAAACCGAATGGCACAACATTTCTTGCTGGGGTGGTCTTGCCAAAGTTGCAGAGCAGTATGTGAAAAAAGGTGACCCTCTTTATATAGAAGGTAAAATTAGATCTCGTTCTTATGATGATAAAAATGGCATCAAAAGGTACGTAACAGATATACATGTAGAAAATCTAGAAATGTTGGGAAGAAAGCCGAGTAGAGACTCACAACAACAATCTAACGATTATCCTTCAAGCAGACCTGAACCTTCTGCACCAGCTGCACCTTCTGTCGATTCTTCTACAGAGGTTGATGATTTACCGTTCTAATTTAAAAAGTAAACAAAGAGGATGTCATTTTCGCTATTAGATATTATAGAAAAATGACATCCTTTTTTATTGTATAACTAACAGCATTTCACTTGGATCCTGATTCAATTATTTTATTGTTTTTAAATTTATCGGTATCAGTATTTACTGTCACCGACTACTTATTAATTGCTTTTCTTATTCTACTCATTCTTATAAATACTTTTGTATCAAGTTCAGAAGTTGCTTTTTTTTCCTTAAACAACGACGATATAAATGAATTGAAAAGTAATGCTTCATTTGGCAAAGCTCATTTGTTGGAAACCCTAACTAATTCCGATCAACTTCTTGCATCCATCCTCCTTGCATATAATGTATTCAATGTTGGCATAATAGCTTTGTTGATTTATTTCTTGAATAAGATTCCATTCTTCGAAAGCACACAATTCAGCCTTTTGCTATTATTTATTGGTATAGCCGTTGTTTTAATTTTGATTATTGAGATACTACCCAAGCTATATGCATCGCACAATCCACTCAAAGTAGTGCAACGTAATATCAAAGGTGTTATTTTAATTGATGCTGTTTTTTCACCCTTATCCTCTTTTCTTATTCGTTTCACAAAAGTATTTAATCAGTCGTCAGCTCATAGAAAGCATGAGATATCTATGGACGACCTCTCTAAAGCTTTAGAACTAACCTCCAATGAAATATCTTATGAACGGGAAAAAGATATGCTTGAGGGCATTATTCGTTTTCGCGAAAAGAATGTAAGTGATATATTAATTTCCCGTGCCGACATGTTCTCTTTAAGTTTGAACAACTCTTTCGAAAATGTCATCAACTTTATCAAAGATCAAGGGTTTTCGCGAATACCTATTTATGAAGATAACGAAGATCAAATAAGAGGGATCTTATATGTAAAAGATTTGTTGCCCCATATTAGCAAGTCAGATAGTTTTAAGTGGCAAACTCTCATACGTCCTGCTTATTTTGTGCCAGGCCATAAGCGCATAGATGAGCTCTTAGAGGAGTTCAGAACTAATAAGAATCATATAGCAATTGTTGTTGATGAGTACGGTGGCACTACTGGTATAGTGACTATGGAGGATATCTTGGAAGAGATTGTTGGCGACATTAGCGATGAGTATGACGATGAGGCTCCTCTTTATTCTTTTCAAGCAGATGGTTCTTACATTTTCGACGGTAAAACTCCACTTGTCGATTTCCTACGTGTTGTAAATATACCAGAGAAAGACTTCGACGAGATTTTAGAAGAGATCGATACATTGGCAGGATTGATTCTGGAGCTAAATGGATCTTTCCCAAAGCAAAAAGAGTCTTTTAAATATCTCAATTACACATTTCAAGCTGAGGAGATGAATAAAAGGCGAATTGTGAAAGTTAGATATATACCGCCTGTTGTTTTAAGCTAACTCTGTACTTGTCAATTTAGTGTTTTTATAAGTATCTATTTTATATTATTATCCAACCCTCTAAAATTCATTGGTGAGAGTTGATATGAGAATCTAGTTTGTTTTTATATCTTTGAGATAAATATTTTGTAGATGTTAATTAGAAAAGAAATTATAGAAGAAGATTGCTTGTTGGGCGTTTGGGAAATCACAGAGTCTCGTGATGAACTTCTGAATATGCTTTCGGCAGAGAATCAGGAAAAGGCGCATCGGTATCTATCTAAAATACGATCAAAAAAACGTGCACTTGAGTGGCTCTCCATTCGTGTTGTTTTGCAAATCCTCACGAATGATAACAAAACTGTTAAGCACACTCCAGAAGGGCAACCTTTCTTGTCAGACAATTCTTATCAAATAAGCATCTCACACTCTAAAGACTATGCAGTGGTCTTGTTGCACAAGCACAAGAAGGTGGGGGTAGATATAGAAAACCACTCTAATAGAATCCTGAAGATAGAAAAACGATTTATATCGGACGACGAATACATAGATTCTACAAATCGTACACTGCATCTAATTTTGCATTGGTGCGCAAAAGAGACATTGTACAAACTGATGAACTCCACAAAAATTATTTTTAAAGAACACCTCCATATTCATCCTTTCAAAATTCAAGACAAAGGAGTTATTATTGCAAATGAATCTTTCTCTCCCGATAAAACTTCTTTCGAAATTTACTATGAAGTTAATAAGAACTTTGTTATTACTTGGAGCATGTTATCATGCTTTGATTCATCTAGTAAATAACGGTTAACACGGATATAAAGCAAGAATATATGTTTAACTCTGGCTCGTTTGTCCAATGTTACGAGTTTTTGATTAGTGCATGCTGCTGGCAAATACTATTTTCGATACGCTAGATCAATTTGTATTTTTGCCGCGAGTGAGGCAGTGAGAATAGGAGCTACTAAAAGCTGATGGTTGTTAGCAAACTGCTATTATAAGCTGTTTTTTACAATCTTATAATCATCCTCAATCTTAAACCTATTTGGAAAAAATGCGTTTTCTTTTCTAACAATGTGTTTAATATGATACTCACATTATTTTTAAGTTTCTTGAATGTCAATTTGCAAGTAATAGGCAGTTGTTTTTTTCAATTCACTCAAAGAAGCACCGTATAATAGGTCGAAATTAAATCTTGTATCTACAATTAGCTGTTCATCTGTTTAAAATGGTATCTTTTGTCGTAAATATGTTCTGAATCGCTAAGACAGCTCTTTTTAAGCCTAATCTTGAAGATAAAAGGCGAAAATGAAGTAAAGGCAATCTAAGATTCAAGAATCGACTGATAGAAATAAAATCTTGCCACGGTAATTGATGTTTTTACTGACGTGAATACCCTATAAATGGCCGAAAAAAGAATAACTATGTAATTCCAAACAGTTTGTAGGCTGTGGATGCAAGTTTATCCTGTGAGAAAAGGAATCTTAGACCTACAAAATGTTTTGATCTAATAAAAACCATAGATTGTAAAATGCATTAGAAGTGAAATGCAAACTAACACATAGATCTCATGTGATGCATTAATAGATCTATCCTACTTCCTATCTTTTGTCAAATAAAAAAAGCGTCAAGATTTTTCAATCTCAACGCTTCTCTATAGTTTTATAGAATATAGAAACCTATACGTTTAGCGACACTCTTTTGAATGCTGTAACCTTAAGCTCTTTATCGTTTTGCTTCAAAAACTCTTCAATAGTGAGTTTAGTATCCTTCACGTAGTCTTGTTGCAATAGTGTAGTTTCTTTAAAGAACTTCTTTAAAGAACCTTCAGCTATACGGTCTAGTATATGTTCAGGTTTTCCACCTTCGCGCGCTTTATCTCGCGCTATTTGCATCTCTTTTTCTTTAATATCTTCGGGCAACTCATCAGCTGTTAAAGCTAGTGGATTCATTGCCGCAACTTGCATTGCAATGTCTTTAGAAACATCTGCATCAACTCCTTCTTTGTTGAAACCAACAAGAGTAGCTAATTTGTTGCCAGGGTGAATGTATGCTACCACTGTTGGTGCTGTGATATACTCATAATATCCCAACTCCATTTTCTCACCAGTTGCACCAATTCTATCAGTAATCAATTCAGACACTGTTCCTTTTTCCATAGGAAGCGCTAGAAGCTCTTCCAATGTTTCAGGTTTACTGCTCATTGCAATGTCTAAGATTTGCTGTGTAAGAGCTATGAAATCTGCGTTTTTAGCAACGAAATCTGTTTCACATTGAAGAGCTACAACTGCTCCATGTCCGTTCTCAGTGTTTGCAAGAACGCAACCCTCACTTGCTTCACGATCTTCACGTTTTGCAGCAACAGC
>CAYTJC010000134.1:0-5379 GCA_964437875.1 uncultured Dysgonomonadaceae bacterium | reverse complement strand
ATTTACCTGAAACGACTTCATCCAAAGGCAATTGACGAATCAATACAGATGAAGTTTCCAAATGAATACGCTCATGCTCAATACCCATCATCACAATATAAAATGTATTGTCCCACTCAATGGGTAACTGCAAAGGGCTTTCGTCTATAAGTTTTAGAATGACTTCTTTCACTTGGTCTCTGTACTCTCGCACCTCATCAACTGATGGCCAATTGTAATGCTTATTATTGAGGTCATCCCAGCTCATTTCGTCCACACCAATGGCAAAAGTAGATTCAAACTCTGGATTGACACGAGAATTAATAGCTTTTGCTAAAAAGAGCTTGTTGACAAAAAACGCTGCTGTGTGTCCTAGATAGAACAGAATGATATGACGCAGCGAATCGCCACGGTGATAAAATATCTCATCGGAAGCTAATTGAGTATAGAGCTTCTCGTGAACAGCCCATGTTTTTAGAAAGTAGTTGCGAATTTCTGCTCGCTTATCTTCAGGTTTACCATCCCGTAGATGGATGGTTTTGGCAACGAATGATTTCATATTATTTTATGGATTAAGGGTTATATAGTAGTGAGGCCTAAGCTTTAATTTATGTGAGTTATGAGATAAATATCCTATACTTATCAGATAGCTCACAACTTTCTAAGCATATATATTTTCTTCATTTCGAAAGGCTTTTTGGTCTCTTTGTTCAACTTTGTTTGTAAGATAGTGGTAATTTTCTTAAAGCCCAATTTTTCGTAAAGAGATAATGCTGGAATATTTTGATCCCAAACTCTAATTACAGCATCATCATATGGTTTAGGCTGGCTCAGCTCAAATAAATGTTTGAGCAACTTTTGTGCCACTCCTATGCCTCTGAAATGCTCATCAACCATTAGATCTGCTATGTAGAGGGTCTTTTCGGGATCAATATCTTTGTGTTCACTGAAGGGGAAATCAGGGTCATTCTTTAGCGACAAACAGAGCACAGCTCCAATTAGTTTATCTTTCTGAAAAGCCATGAAGCCAAATCCAATTCTCATAATGTCGTCAAGAGACATTTCAATAGCTTCGTGTGGGATATACTGGGCATGTTGGCCCTCAGTAAATGAAAGTGTATATAAATCAATAAGCTTCCCTCTGTGTTTTGGATAGTTCACATTGTCTAATCCAAAAATGGTGATGGGTGTTATATTTTGCATTGCGTTCTTTTATTTTATTCAACAAACAAGCCAAAGGGATGTTCACACTTTAGAATGCAAGTTCTTAAACATTAATCAACGAATAACTGTTTTATAAAGTAATAGACTTTATCTTTACAACAAGTATGAAAATCAACAAAACTCTTCTGTTTTCTATCTTATCAGCATTTATGATAATAGGGTGTACATCAACTTCTAGTAATAACGGAAGTGAAAAGCGCCACATTGCCGAAGGAGCAGACACCATCTCAATCAGACCAGAAAGCACTGTTGAGAGCAAGGTTGTAAATTCAGCATCTGAGATTTTAGATAAAAAAGAGGTTCCTATTCTATGCTATCATCGCATTGAGGAGGGACGCAATGATATTTACTCTGTCACACCTGACGTTTTAGCATCGCATTTAAAAATATTGGCAGACAGCGGTTATAATTCAGTGTTGCCTAATGAGCTGTATGACTATTTAGTGTACAACGCCACCTTACCCGACAAGCCATTTATGATATCGTTCGATGATTCAAGAACTGAGCACTTTACTATAGCAGCACCAGAGCTGGAGAAACGGAACTTTAGAGGAGCATTTTTTATTATGACGGTCACCAACAATAAGAAAAACTACTTAAGCACAGATGAAATTGCTCAACTATCAGAGAGAGGGCACTGCATTGGCTTGCATAGTTGGGACCATGTGATGGCAACAAAATACAGTGATTCTACTATTTGGAAAAAACAGGTGTTTGACCCTCAGAAAAAGTTGGCAGCTATGATTGGCAAACCCATTAAATATTGGGCTTATCCTAATGGAGTATATAACAGAGAGGCAGCAGCAGAATTAGACAAACACTTCAAACTATCATTCATACTGCTTGCCAAAAGAGATTCAATCTATCCATTGCAAACCATTCGCCGCATGATAGTACCATCTGATTCTCCTGAAAGATTGCTCAGAAGAATTGATAGTACATACAATTAAGCAACACTATTTTTTCTTTGACTTTCTCTTTTTCCGATTAAATAATATCTTCTTTAGTGCTTTGCGTAGTGTATTGTATTTAAAGTCATATCCAGCATCTTGGATTTTTTGTGAAGAGACACGGCTGCCCTCTAAGATTATTTGAGAGGCTTCGCCTAAAAACCATTTAAATACAAACTCAGGAACCCTGGGCAAGAACATAGGTTTATGCAACAAATCGGCAACAGTTTTCATAAATTGTGCATTGGTGGTATCCTCTGGGGCTACTGCATTGTAAGCACCTGTCATAGTTTCATCCTCAATGGCCTTAATATAAATTTTACACAAATCATCGATATGTATCCAATTCATAAATTGAGAACCTTTTCCCAATGGTGCACCTAACCACCATTTAGTAGGCAGTACAGCTTTCTTAACAAGCTCGCTATCTTTAGATAGTACCACCCCTGTACGAATACTTACCGATCTGATGTCCATATCGGTTGTAAATTGTTTGGCTTGTTCTTCCCACTTATAGCAGGTTTGGCCCAAGAAATCATTTTCGGCATGATCATCCTTTTCTGTAAAGACTTTGTCGGAAGTAACAGACCCATAATATCCTACTGCTGATGCAGAGATAAAAGCATCAATCTTTGTATTCATCTGCTTCAGCTTATCTAAAATTAGGTGGGCAGAACGCACCCTACTTCCTACAATCATACGTTTACGAGCCTCAGTCCATCTACCCTCTGCAATACCCACACCTGCCAAATGAACAATTACATCAGCTTCCTCCAAAGCATTTTTGTCAATTTCTCCCGTGAGAAGATTCCATTTATAGCGGGGTATTTCGGCCTTTATATGTTTTTCGCGGCTCAGCCAAATTACATCATATCCCTTTTCCATAAGCAGTTCAGTAAGCCGTCTGCCAATCATTCCCGAACCACCTGTTATTAGTATTGTTTTCATAGCAAATGCAGTTTATAGTTTGTTCATGAACTTATAACAAAAAAGACGAAAGAATGTTGCTGAACAACTCTCTTTCGTCTTTTATATTATTTAACTTGAGACTAAAGCGTATAAAAAACTAAGTCATAATCCTCTTTTGTCTCTTATCACTTCGTCCCACTATGAATTATCGTCTATTGCCCATTGCAATCATAATATAGTAAATCAACGTAGCCAACGATCCTAATGCTGCAACCACGTAAGTATAAGCAGCCCACTTGAGAGCGTCTTTAGCTTGTCCGTGATTGTTTACATTAGTTACTCCGGCAGTGCTTAACCATGCCAAAGCACGACTAGATGCATTAATTTCTACAGGAAGTGTTACAAAACTAAATAGTGTAGTCATCGCAAACAACCCGATACCAAACCAAATAAGCATGGGGAACGTATTAATCAATAAAATTCCAGCCAGCAAAATCCAAGTAACCCATTTAGAAGAAAAGGAAACTGCAGGCACTAATGCCGAACGCATTTTAAGTGGTGCATAAGCACGTGCATGTTGCACAGCATGACCTGTCTCGTGAGCGGCAACAGCGGCTGCTGCAACACTGCTACTCATAAACACTGGTTCGCTCAAGTTGATTGTTTTGTTTGCAGGATTATAATGATCTGTCAAGGTGCCACGCACCGATACAACTTCTACGTCATAAATACCATTGTCATGCAACATTTTCTCGGCAATGTCTTTTCCAGTCATACCATTCATCAATGGTATTTTTGCGTACTTTTTGAAACGGCTTTGCAATTGAGCTGATACAGCCCAACTAGCCAATGCAATACCTATGAATAAAATCCAAACCATATCTTTATATTTTAATTGTTATGTTGTTTGTTAGTTCTTATCAGCAATGTATAGGCAAAAACTGTGCCGTTGTTTATTTGTTAAAACAGCTGTTACGTCTAAGCTATTATCAATTGGAAAGCGAGAGAGAGTCTTATTGATCGCCTACACTACAGAAAACACATATCACAAACCACATCTATCTAATAATTGTTTGTGCCCTATCTGGACCAACTGATACAATTTTAATTGGGACTCCCAGTTCTTCTTCAATATAAGTTAATAGAGCATTGAATTCCTCAGGAAATTCATCTTCAGATTGCATCTTTGTCATATCAACCTTCCATCCTGGTAGCTCTACATATTCTGGAGTTATACCATCGTTGATTTCAAAAGGAAAACTCTCAGTTCTCTCACCATCAATATCATACGCTACGCACAATTTAATTGTATCGAAAGCATCCAGTACGTCAGACTTCATCATGATAAGTTGAGTAACTCCATTAATCATGACAGTATATTTAAGTGCCACCAAATCAACCCAACCACATCGACGTGGACGACCTGTAACTGAACCAAACTCATTGCCTTTGCGACGCATTTCGTCTCCATCAGTATCGAACAGTTCCGTGGGGAAAGGACCACTACCAACACGTGTGCAATATGCTTTGAATATACCAAACACATCGCCAATACTATGTGAAGAAATACCTAAACCAGTGCAAGCACCTGCACAAACAGTGTTGGAAGAGGTAACAAACGGATAAGTTCCAAAATCAATGTCTAACAATGAACCTTGGGCACCTTCTGCCAAAACACTATGTTCTTCTTTAAGTTGGTCATTTACGAACTGCTCACTATCAATGATTTTGAAGGTTTTCAGCTTTTCTAGACCCTCAAACCACTCCTCTTCTAATTCAGAAAGATCATATTCGAAGCCACAGTTGTCAAGCATCACTTTGTGTCTTTCTACAGCTTGATCATACTTCTCTTGAAAGTTGTGGAATACATCTCCTACTCTCAGACCATTTCGACTTGTTTTGTCTGTATAAACAGGTCCAATTCCCTTTCCTGTTGTACCAATCTTCTGAGTTCCTTTTGCTACTTCAGAAGCACTATCCAATAAGCGATGGGTTGGCAGTATGAGGTGAGCCTTTTTTGATATGTAGAGCCTGTCTGTTAACAAGTGACCCGATGCTTCTAAAGATTCTACTTCTGCTTTGAATAATGCAGGGTCGATAACCACACCGTTGCCAATGAGATTGATCTTGCCACCTTGAAAAATTCCGGAAGGAATAGATCGCAATACATATTTCTGATTTTCGAATTCTAGTGTGTGTCCAGCGTTTGGTCCACCTTGAAATCGGGCTACTACTTTATAGTTAGGAGTGAGCACATCTACAATTTTACCTTTTCCTTCATCGCCCCATTGGAGGCCTAACAATACATCTACTTTCA
>CAYTJC010000133.1:5134-5404 GCA_964437875.1 uncultured Dysgonomonadaceae bacterium | reverse complement strand
AGTTGAGACCAATCGGCAGTCATGGCATCAACAGATGTAACTGCACGCAATGCAATTGTATTTTCGTAAGTACGCTCATCGCCCATCACGCCAACAGATTGTACGGGGAGCAATATTGCACCTGCTTGCCATACTTTGTTGTATTGACCAGCACTGCGAAGATTGGAAATGAAAATATCATCGGCCTCTTGTGCAATACGCACTTTATCGGGAGTAATGTCTCCAAGTATTCTGATGCCCAATCCAGGACCAGGAAAAGGATGACGATGA
>CAYTJC010000133.1:0-5124 GCA_964437875.1 uncultured Dysgonomonadaceae bacterium | reverse complement strand
GGCTCCATACCCATTTCTAAACCAATTTTCCTAACCTCATCTTTGAAAAGTAATTTCAATGGTTCGCAAAGTTTGAGGTTCATTTTCTCAGGAAGTCCACCCACATTGTGATGACTTTTGATAACAGCACCTGTTATGGAAAGAGACTCAATAATATCGGGATAGATGGTACCTTGTGCCAACCATTTGATGTCTTTTAGTTTGTGGGCTTCAACATCAAAAACATCAATAAACCCCTTACCAATAATCTTTCTTTTCTCTTCAGGATCAACCACTCCAGCCAACTCCTTATAGAAACGATCCTTAGCATTAACGCCAATTACATTCAGTCCTAAGTGCTCGTAATCGGTCAATACATTCTCAAATTCATTTTTGCGAAGCAAACCGTGATCGACAAACACACAAGTCAGATTTTTACCAATGGCTCTATGAAGAAGCACTGCTGTAACCGATGAGTCAACGCCACCAGAAAGAGCAAGTATAACTTTATCATCGCCCAGCTCTTCCTTCAAGTTGCGAACTGTTGATGCTACAAATGATGCTGGTGTCCAGTTTCTTTTACACTCACATATATCCAAAAAATTTGAGAGCAACTTTATTCCCTCTTCGGTGTGCACCACTTCAGGATGAAACTGAACTCCCCATGTTGGTTCATCTTTAATACGATAAGCAGCTACTTCGACACTGGAAGTTGAAGCTGAAAGTTGAAAGTTACTTGGCAGATTCGTTATTGTGTCTCCGTGTGACATCCAAACGGAAGATACTTCAGATATACCTTCAAACAACTCTTCTTTGTTTACTACAGTAAGTTCAGCACGACCATACTCCCTCGCATCTGATAGACCCACATCAGCACCTTCAGATTGTGCTATTAATTGTGCTCCATAACAAATGCCAAGCACTGGATATTTCTTTCTGATTTGAGATAAATCAGTCTTAAATGCATCGTCACTATTCACTGAAAACGGACTGCCCGACAAAACAACCCCCTTCACGGTTTCGTCACCAAAAGGAAACTTATTATAAGGCACTATTTCGCAATAGGTGTTCAACTCACGTATTCTACGCCCAATAAGTTGTGTTGTTTGAGAACCGAAGTCAAGAATAATTATTTTTTCATCCATAGTTTTACAGTTTTTTGAGGATGCAAATATACGAAAAAAGAGTAAATAACTGAGTAGAGTTATAAAGATTAGGAAGAAGATAATTGCACGTTTAAAAGACAAATCTGATTAGATAAAACTTTTTTATTCTTCTTTTATAAAATATCGCACCCAATCAATATCCATTTTCGCAGGTAAATCTTGTTCGTTTACGGGTCCTACCCAGTCGCCACCTAACTGCATGTCTAAAAGAAGGAAGTACTTTTTATTGCCAAAAGGGAATTGATCGCTTTTATCTGTGTCAATGCGAGGGTAAGTCAGTGTATGCATATCATTCACAAAGAAACTAAGAGAATCTGCAAACAGTTCAACTGCATACACATTATAATCATTGGGGTCAATAGGAGCTGTAGTATTAGACTTTGGATTGTCTTTTATTCCATGATTGAGCGTATAAAAACTATGCACAGTCTGATATACAAAATCATCCATATTCAACCGTTCCATTATATCAATCTCACCCCCGTTAGGATATTTAGCATTTTTGGGTAACATCCAGAAAGCTGGCCAAGCGCTCTGTGCACCAAATAACTTCGCTCTAATTTCAATTCGTCCGTGCCCAAAAACCCTTTTATCTTTTGTATATATCCCTCCTGTTATATATGGTGCATCATCGTTTGGATCAACTGTATTTTTGATACCTCTTAATATTATTACTCCATTACTCACCTCATACAATCCGTTGTAATTACTCATGTAATTGTTCCAATCACTCTTGCCACGAGGAATTTTAGACCAGTTCTCATCTAACTTAGTAGAATCTCTAAAATTTTCTTGCCATACTAATTTGTAACCCGCTTTGGTAGCTTTCTTGTTACATGATGCCACTAAGAGCAATGCAACAAGAAAACAACTCATTTTTAGTATTTTCATAACTCTCTTTTTTATAGTCTAACTTTAATTACAAACTTACATAAAACAAATGTTTTTATAAACCGCTTAACAAAATAACACCTGAATAATCTTACAAGTTAATGTTTAGAATCATAAATCATCTAAATAAGACAAACAGGCAGGAAATAGTGACGCACTCTCAGCCATCAATTATACTATATTTACTCAATTTGTAACGACATTTAAAAAGTAAATTATTATCTTTGAACATTAGACAATGCAAATTACAATGAAATTTTATAAACATATACTTTTAGCAATCATTTTCTTCCCCACTTTGCTCTTTAGCCAAGTATCGGAAGAAGCACAAAAGCTTTACGATGATGGAAATTACATCCAGGCTAAAACAGCTTTGGAGAAAGACTTTGAGAAAGACCCCACAAACACCAACGTAAATTATTTACTTGGTATTTCTGCTATGCACACAGGCGATATAGAAACTGCAGCACAAGCTTTGACTTTTGCAAAGAAAAGACGAGTACACGATGCTACTCTTTACTTGGGCCGACTTTATGCCATGCAATACAAATTTGACAAAGCTGAAAAAGAATTTGCAGCGTATCAAAGATTAAAAAGACGCGATAAAGAAGCACTGGCTCAACTAGAAATAGAACGCGAATATGCTGATCTTCTTCAACGATTAATCTCTCGCACCGAAGATATACAGATAATTGACAGCGTGGTAGTCTCTAAGAGTAATTTTCTTGATGCTTATAACCTAAGCGCAAGCGGTGGCTCCTTGCAGTGGGCTCATAATTTTTTTAACGAAAAGTGGAATGATGAGCTATCTGTGGTGTTTATGAACGAACGCAAAACCAAAGTTTACTTTTCACGACCTGCCACAGAACAAGGGAGCACACTCTATACTATGGAGAAAATGTTGGACAATTTTGGCAACGAAAAAATGCTCCCCTCTCCTATCAGCACTTCAGAAGACCAGGCCTACCCTTTCATTATGTCTGACGGACTCACCATCTACTTTGCTAGTAAAGGTCATGAATCGATTGGGGGATACGATATATTTGCATCACGCTACAATTTATACTCTAACTCCTACCTCAGCCCCAACCAAATGAACATGCCCTTCAACTCGCCCTTCAACGACTATATGTTGGTAATTGACGAGCAAAAAGGTGTGGGATGGTTTGCAAGTGACAGGTATCAACCCGAAAATAAAGTTTGTGTTTACACATTCATCCCAAATCAAGAAGTAAGACTTGTGCTTACCGAAGAAACAGACTCTATTGCCAATCGTGCCAAAATTAGTAGTATTAAAGAAACTTGGAGAGAAGGTATTGATTATACATCCTTACTAAACAAAGCCTCTACCACTCATATTACCAACAATAACAAGCAACAAGACTTTGCCTTTGTAATTAATGATGAGTTTACCTACTATCAGTTAGAAGATTTCAAAAGCTTTAGTGCAAGAGAACTATTTACTGAAGTCATAGAATCTGAACGGAGACTTGAAGAAGCTAAAAAAGAATTAGAAGTAAAGCGAGCTCAATACACAGCAACTTCAACCAACAACCTATCGTCTATTGCCACTGAGATACTTCAAATGGAAAAAATGATTGGAGAACTATATGACCAATGCCGAGTGAAAAAAGTAGAGGCTCGTAATGAAGAGATAAGACACATTAATGCACTCAAACAATAGAACATGACATTCGATTTAATAATTGTAACGCTTGTAATTCTGTTGGGAATAATATTCCTTTTGGCAGAAATATTCCTTTTACCTGGATTAACCATCTCAGGCATTGCAGGTTTGATATTCTTAGCGGGCGGAATAATATATGCTTATATACACATTGGTGTAATGGCAGGGAATCTGGCTTTACTCATCTCCGTGTTTTTATTACTGGCTAGCTTTCTCTATTTTATTAAATCGAAATCACTCAGACGCATTTCACTCACCACCAACATAGATGCTAAAGTGGATACGTCCGATTTAAAAAAGATAAATGTAGGCGATGTAGGTGTCACTCAGTCTCGCTTAAACCCTATTGGTAAAGTTTTTATCAACGATCTGACTGTAGAAGCAAAGTCAATAAATGGAGAATTAATTGACGAAGACACTGAGGTAGTTGTTAACAAAGTAGAGTGGTCAAACATACTTGTTTCGAAAAAAGAAACTCCCCTTAATTAGAATTTCAAAGAAATAAAAGTAGATAAATATTCAATAAACACTTAAAAAACAAATAGTATGGAATTTACACTTCTTTTGGTTGCGGCAGCAGTGCTGTTTATAGTAATCATTTTTTTCTATTACGTCCCGTTTTTCTTATGGATTAACGCGCTTTCTGCAGGAGTACACATCTCCTTGGTGCAGCTATTCTTGATGAGATTAAGACGAGTTCCGCCACGCACCATAGTATATGCAATGATTGAAGCACACAAGGCTGGACTTAAAGATGTGACAAGGGATGACCTTGAAGCACATTACTTAGCAGGGGGACATGTGGAAAAGGTTGTGCATGCATTGGTGTCTGCATCAAAAGCCAATATTGACCTTTCTTTCCAAATGGGTACTGCCATTGACTTAGCGGGTAGAGATGTGTTGCAAGCTGTGCAAATGTCGGTAAATCCAAAAGTTATTGACACTCCTCCTGTTACTGCTGTGGCCAAAGATGGTATTCAGTTGATCGCAAAAGCGCGTGTTACGGTTCGTGCAAACATCAAGCAATTGGTAGGTGGTGCAGGCGAAGAGACCATTTTGGCTCGTGTAGGCGAAGGTATTGTATCCTCCATTGGTTCTTCAGCATCACACAAATCTGTGCTCGAAAACCCTGACTCAATTTCTAAACTTGTTTTGAAAAAAGGATTAGATGCTGGAACAGCATTCGAAATTCTTTCTATTGACATAGCAGACATCGATATAGGTAAAAACATTGGAGCAGTATTACAAATTGACCAAGCGCAAGCCGATAAAAACATTGCACAAGCTCGTGCAGAAGAACGTCGTGCAATGGCTATAGCCCTTGAACAAGAGATGAAAGCCAAAGCACAAGAAGCTCGTGCCAAAGTTATTGAAGCTGAAGCTGAGATACCTAAAGCAATG
>CAYTJC010000132.1:0-5406 GCA_964437875.1 uncultured Dysgonomonadaceae bacterium | reverse complement strand
TCTTTACTGCGTGGAGTTAAATCCTTCAATACCTTTGCCATAATATATGATGTGTGTTGTGAGTTATATCTTTTTGTTTCAGTGTGCAAAGATAAGAAAATGAATTATGAATTGAGAGTTAAAAGTTAACAGTTAACAGTTAAAAACGGATTGATTAAGCCTTATGTGTGTGGATTGTAAATGTTTCTGTGGGTTTTGATGGAGTTGTTTCACTTCAAGAATGTTCATATTTCGAGTGAAGTGGCAGATATTCACAAATCCTAGTTCAGAACTATACTTTAAGTATCATAAATAGCATTTTTCTCTTTATATGCCATTGTCTTTCTTAAAAAACGTGCTTGTTCTTCTTTCGTTCTTTTTTTAGATTCATCTATCTCCACTTCTTTCAACTTCATATAATATCTACTATAAAATGGGATAAATAGTACCAAGTACATTAACCCTAATCCAAGTGCATTAGAGATAAAGCGAGGTTGGAAATTAAACGTGGAAATAATTATATGATATAAACCACCTGCAATGATGAAAAGAAGAGGCGCAATTAGAAAAGTGAATTGGTTGCTAAATATCTCGAAGGTCCTATCCTTATTATTGCTAAAGTCTATAACTAGTGGTTTGCTGCCACCACCCCATTTACTTTTGAGTACAACTTTATGTTTTCCAGTCTTTACATTGATTTGCTCTAACTGGTTAATACCAACAGCTCCAACTTTAACGTCGTTGACGTAGATGCTGACATCTTTAGTTAGATTGGCCCATTCATAAGGGCGTATTATTGTTAGCTTTGGCATAGTTGTAGATATTTAGTGTTACTAGTGTGTTAACAATCTTCTAATTTCGATTAGGTGCTTCCTCACAATTGGTTTGCTTCTTCAAATATACATTATTTTACACTACTAACCGACAAAAACTGAATTTCGTCGATATTGCTTTATAATTATTTGATATTTACATTGTTATAGTTTCATTTGTTGTTTTCAAAAAACCTACCCCCCCTAAAACAACAACATCTGTATTCCTGTGGGGCTTTTGTTCTGAAATTTTGCCCGTTTAGTATATGTCCTCCTGCCCTCAGTCACCACCCAAGCCAATTCCAAATGGCTTATCAAGTGTATTCTTATCAGGGCGGCAATTGTCGAGAACGCTTTCTTGCTTTCGTTAACCACTTGGATGACTTGCAGCAACAAATGCGCTATCAACGTACACCATATCTGCGTTTTTATCCCGTTCTCCGTGTCCGAGTAGAAGAAGCGCAGTTGGAAGTTTTGTTTCAATTTTTTGAAGGTCAGCTCGATAGTCCAACGATATTTATAAATCAAAGCAACCTCTTCGGGCGTTATCTTCCAATTGTTGGTTATGAACTTGTATTTCCGGCTCTTCTCATCCTTGTAGTGGACTAATCTTAGGCAAAGTGTTTTGACCTGCTTCTCCTCCTTATAGTCCAAATGGATATGCTTCACCTTGTAAACGCCGAACTCCTCTTTCGAGAGATGTCTCTCGAACAAGACCTCCTGCACTTGTGCTTTGGCGTTATCTTTCAAGCGACAAACGAAGTTCACCTCTCCCTGTGTCCATTCTGCGAATTGCAGGTAGTAATTATATGCTTTGTCAAAGACCAGCATGCTTCCTTTACCCGGATTCAAATGCGCTAGGAACTTCTTGTCGTGCATCTTCGCCTCGCTAATCTTTGCGAAAACGGCCGTTTCAGTGTGGACGTCGTTCAGCATGTGCACTTTCAGTCCGCCTTTTTTCTTGCCGTCACCTTTGGGATTACGGCCCACCCCTTTCATCACTTGCGAGAAAAGGCTGACCGTGGTGGAGTCGAACGCATAAAACTCGTCAAAACTAACGTCTTTTTTCCGGCTGACCGATAAAAGTGGACGGAAATAAGCTATCAGGGCAAAATAGTACAACCTGAAAAGTTCCTCGTCTCGATTGCGTAAAGCGTCACCAGCTGTGCTCTTTGCTGGAGACACATTCATACCCAGATGGTTCAGCTTCCCACCCAACGCTCGCATCCCATCACAAACCTCGCCCATGGAGTCACAACGTGATAAAATGCCGAAAAGCAAGACGATAAGCTGTTCCCAAGAAAAAAATGTTTTATAGTAGTGGTCGCTACCGCACTTCGCAACCAAAAGGTCAAATTCATCTTTTGGCAACATTTTTATAATTTGTTTAAATATCGGCTGACCGACTAATTTTTTTGACTTATCTTTGCCCATAGTTGGAGATTTAGTTTTTGGATAATTCCAAATTTACAACTTAGGGACGAGATTTCGGTTAAGTCCCTATATTTTTCTTCATCATCTCCATTTTTTTAGTCGGTCAGTAGTGGAAAACAATCTATGACACCAACAATAAACAATAAAATCATAGAAACAATGTAAATTCATTTTGATGGAGGGTCTTCAATGACAGTGCTAGTTTCGGAATAGAAAATCATTAAGAACAGTAGAGTCTGAATATATAAAAAATAAACTTGGCGAGGTTTCAGGTACCCCCGAAACCATAAAAAGTAAATTTGGTGTAGTTTCGGGCGCCCCCGAAACTACAAAAAGAAAACTTGATGAGGTTTCGGGCGCACCCAAAATCACAAAAAGAAAATTTGATGAGGTTTCGGGCACACCCAAAAGCACAAAAAGAAAGTTTGGTGAGGTTTCGGGGACACCCAAAACCAGAAAAAGTAATTTGGTGAGGTTTCGGGCACACCCGAATCTATGAAAAATTGATTTGACGAGCTTTCGGGAGTCCTTGAGCACAGATAAAATTAATAGAGTTGGGGTCTGTTGCTGTACAACAGAGCGGAAAAATTACAAGAGAGGTACTTATCAAGCCTTGCTCACAAACACTCTGCGGTAGATTCCCAACCCAACCCTTCGTAAAAACATATTTTTAGGCCATAAGAAGCGATACAAATTCCAACTAAAGCCTCCTCTTCTAATGGCTTTGCCATTGCGAATAACTGTAATGGCCTCTGCAATTACATCATTTGGAGAGCAGGCCTCTATAATAGATAAGTTTCCATCGCCTTGCAATATGAGGTGTGTATCATATCTCTTTTTCACACGGTGCAACACAAAACGTTTGTCGGCCAATTGCACTAATAGTAATCGTCCTTTTTGAAAGGAGTGTGTGTTTGGTTTCTCAAGCACAACCTCATCTTTGCCATCTCTTATGAGGGGCAACATACTATTTCCTTTGGCTTTAATACGCACCCGCTCACCCTGGGCAATGCGATTAGCCACCTCCTGAAAGAACAAATCATTTTGTATTACTCTGATTTCCACTATAGCGTCAGTTTTAAACCATCAGTGACTCGGTCAGACTCACCGCTTCACGGTCGGGGCGGTTATCCAATCTGTAAATAGGTGTCTGTTCCAACATATCGTTCACAATGGTCATTGCAAGGTCTCGGTTCTCTTTGTCCGAACGCATAATAGCCACAGACTGAAACAGAGATGCAAATGCATGCACGCCTTTCAGTGGAGTAAGCTTGTTCTCAGCACTTTGGTAAAGCCGTACAAAAGCAGCCACTTCTGCCTGTGTATTGCGGTAGCAAGGTGTGCTACCACTCCAAGGTGCACCATACACCCAAACAGATCCATCGGTGAGCACACGAACTATCGGTTCATCATCGTTCAGCAATTGACAATCGGACACAAACTTCAACCAGTTGCGGCTGTGTGTGCTTTTCCCCGCACCACTCTTGCCCATAAATATAAGTGCTTTTCCATCTTTTTCAATTACCGATGCATGCAGTTTGATAGTTCGATGATTGGCAGCCGCCATTCCATAGGCTGCCCTAAGAAAGAATGCGAGAAATTGGCTCTCGTATTGTTGTAGCAATGTAAGATCGGTTACTACTGTTTTTCTATCTGCCGAGATGTTGAAGCTGTGTCTCTTGTCGTTGTTCGATACAGATACCGTTATACTACCTGCTTGATGGTACACTTCGAAAGATATACCCTCTACCTCCATCACATCATTGGGGTCTTTGTTGGGAAGTGATACTTCTGTGCTACCCAAAAAACGGAGCAGTAGATGGGTTGTTGCATCATCTTTCACCCTAAAAGGGGCAAACGAGGGAATGAGCTTTGCTGTGATTTCCGCATTAGACGATTCTAATAAAATGCGGTGTCCGGCTATTTCGTATATTAGTTGCTGGTTCATGGATACAAAAATAGTGATTTTATTATAGTTATAGTCAAATAACTGACAATTGATGGACACTGAGATATAATGCTTAGTGAATTTAGTGTTTCTTTCCCCAAAACTGACTCAATAGCACTTCTTTTAATTTAGGTTTTCGAGAGGGGAGAATATTGCTCTATTTCTAACTTTTACTACCTTTGTTAAAAACATCTCTACAGCTAAAAACGTTGAGCTGTTTAGTGTGAAATAAGTATAGTATATAGAACAGAAATAAAAACATGACACAACAAAAAGCTTTCAATTACAAGATTAATCCCGAACACATCGATTTTCAGAAAAACATATCTCCCATTGTACTCACAGACATGATTGTGGGTGCCGCTGGTAAAGATGCCGACCAACACGGGTTTGGCTTAATGGATTTGCATAAAAACAACAGTTCGTGGGTGGTGTCGCGGTTTGCTATGGAGTTAGATTCAATTCCTACAGTGGGCGATAATCTCTCCATTGAGACTTGGGTGAAAGATGTGAGCAATGTGTTTACCACACGAAACTTCAGATTGACAAATGCTTCGGGCAATGGGAGTGACAAAGTAGTGGGCTATGCAGCTCTTTCGTGGGCAATCTTAGACCTTGACACCCGCCAAAGTATTCCGCTAAAGAGTTTGCCCGAGTTGAGCAGTTTTATTATTGACGAACCCATACCGATGGAGTCTCCCAGTAGAGTGCCCGATATTGAGGGCGAAGTGGCCAATACTTTCGAAGTAAAGTATAGCGACTTAGACCTGAATGTTCATACCAATGTGCTCAAGTATTTGCAATGTATTTGTGATGTCTTCTCGCTCGATTTTTATTTGAAACGAATCCTCAAACGGGTAGAGATCAATTTCTTGAGAGAGTTGAACTATGGCGACAAGGGCAGTGTGTTTTTTGAAGAAGTAGCAGAAAATGACTTCTTGTTCAAGTTGGTTACCAGTGAAGGGGTAACTGTATCACGGAGTAGGATGGTGTTTGAATCAAAGGTTGGCTAGAGACAAGGAACAAGAAGAATAACATTATAGGCTCGAATGACCAAGTACTTTTGAATCTTGCAAAATGCATTTGCGGAAAAACTGTAGGGATAGGTGCGTGACCTGTCCTTGATAAAGCATGTCACGCACCTATTAAACACTGCGTTTTTAAACCCTGTGTGTCACTTGACCAATCGAAGTGTCCACAGTAAATCATAAAAATATCAAGCATAATATATAA
>CAYTJC010000131.1:0-5415 GCA_964437875.1 uncultured Dysgonomonadaceae bacterium | reverse complement strand
CGGCCGCAAGGCCATCCAGCCCATCGGTGAGGTTGGCACTATTGGAAACTGCTGTTACAATCACAACAATTACGAGTACAATCACAATCCATACAGCTTTGTCTGCATTGTCACCCATAAAGGAGACTAGTTTTTTGTAGTCAAAGTTATTGTTCTTTTGGAAAGGTATAGTGGTTTGAGTAGTCTTCACATTTTTTGGAGCATGTGTCACATTCTCGATGGTGTCTCCTACACGAGTTTCTATGTTTTCGCGCACCACAATATCGTCGCTCATATACATGGTCATGCCCACAATCAAACCCAAACCCAATTGGGCAATAATTTTGAACTTTCCTTTGAGACCCTCCTTATCTTTGCGAAACACTTTGATGTAATCGTCGGAGAAACCCAGTATCCCTAGCCAAATTGTTGTCACAATCATCAAGATGATGTATATATTGTCCAAGCGTCCGAACAAAAGTATAGGAATAAGTATGGCAATAATCATAATGATACCGCCCATTGTGGGAGTTCCACGCTTTGAGAACTGACCTTCTAGGTCTAAGTTGCGGATGGTTTCACCTATTTGATATACTTGTAGTTTCTGTATGATGCGGCGGCCAATAATGGTGGATATAAACAATGAAAACACCAAGGCCATGGCCGAACGGAACGATACATATTGCATCATTCCTGCTCCAGGTAGGTTTAATTCACTTAGATATTCAAAAAGATAGTACAACATATCTTGTTAGTAGTTATTCTGTGTTGTTTTTAAATTGAAAAGCACTCTTCCACCACCTCTTTGTCGTCGAAATGATGCTTCACGCCATTAATATCTTGATATGTTTCGTGCCCCTTGCCCGCAATGAGCACCACGTCGCCAGGGCGAGCCAAATTGCATGCGGTTTTGATGGCTTCTCTCCGATCTAATATGTTCAGCGTTTGTCTTTTCTGCTGATCGGTTAGACCAGTGAGCATATCGTTTAGTATTTCCTGTGGGTCTTCAAATCGGGGGTTGTCTGATGTAAGAATTACCCTGTTGCTTCTGTCAACAGACTCCTTGGCCATGATTGGACGCTTAGTTTTATCGCGATTTCCACCGCAACCTATCACCGTAATAATCTCTCCTTCGTTAGCAAGCACTTCGTGAATAGCTTCTAGCACATTTACTAGTGCATCGGGGGTGTGGGCATAGTCAACAATCGCAGTTACATCGTTAGATGAACGAATTGTTTGAAAACGGCCAGCAACCGACTGCAAAGAACTAAGGGTGACAAGCAATTCTTCAGTTGGAACACCTAAAAGATTGGCTGCTCCATATACTGCCAATAGGTTGTAAACATTAAATACGCCTACAAACTGAACAGTAAGGTCACGCCCGTTAATTTCTATGTCAGTTCCGTCGAAATGTTTCTCGAAAACACGTGCTTTGTAGTCGGCAAGCTTCTTCACCGAATAGGTGTGTTGTGAAGCTTTGGTGTTTTGAAGCATCACTTTGCCGTTCTTATCATCAATATTGGTGAGGGCGAAGGCAGATGTGGGCAAGTTGTCAAAAAATTGCTTCTTCACATTCAAGTAATCGAGCATGTTTTTGTGATAATCCAAATGATCCTGACTCAAATTGGAGTAAACACCACCAACAAACTGCAAAAAGTGTATGCGATGCTGATGAATGGCATGAGAACTCACCTCCATAAATACATATTCGCACCCTGCATCCACCATTTTGCGCATCAATCGGTTGAGCGATATAGTATCAAGTGTAGTTAGCGAAGTAGGATATGCCTCATCGTTCACATAATTACATACTGTGGAAAACAGACCAGCTGGATGCCCCAATTTTCGCATCGTATTATATAAGAGTGTAGCAATAGTTGTTTTTCCGTTTGTGCCTGTAATGCCCACTAGCTTTAACTCCGAAGATGGATAATTGTACCATGCAGCTGCTATTTCGGCTAGCGCCTTGGCACTATTCTCTACCTGAATGTAGGTAACACGCTGAAAATACTCTTCAATCATTGGTTTATCGTACACAATGGCAGTTGCACCTTGCTCAATTGCCTTAGATATATAGTCATGTCCATCTGTGCAAATCCCTGCAACAGCTACAAACAAAAAGCCAGGCTCAATCTTTCGCGAGTCTGAGCAAATCTCTTTGACAGTGATATCCCTCTCTCCGTGAACGGAGATAATCTTTGTGTTTTGAAGAAGCTTATTTAATTCCATCCTATTTCTATCTTTCTATTTATCGTAAAACCAAGTTAATGGTTCTGCCTTTCACTATTTTTTGTCCAGGACCAAATGATTGAGAGATCACCCTGCCAGAACCAGTTACGTTTACCCTAAATCCTGATTTTTCCAATAGATAAATGGCATCGCGTGCACCCATACCATATACATTGGGCACCAAGTTATCTATCAATGTTAGAGGTTCAGGTTGATAACCTATACTGTCATTCTTTACTTGTACCCACTCCACATTCTTCTCTACACTAGTTGTCTCATAGCCTAGTTGTTTAATAACCTCTCGGTTTTTCTCCCAAACACCGTTCTTTATTGCAGGGAGCTTAGGTAATGTTGAGTCCACCTTGCAATCTAAAGGTTCTAACTGTGTGCTTCTTACATAAGTTTGCTCAGCAATATTTTTGAAAACCATACCAGCCATGCCTCCACCAGAGGGTATTCCCTTTGGCTTCCGAATCCCTACAAAACAAGTATATCTAGGAGCGTCGGCTGGGAAGTAACCACAAAATGAGACAAAATGCCCGCTATATCCACCCCCAGAAGCTATCTGAGCAGTACCTGTTTTTCCTGCAATTGGAAAAAAGTCAGATTGGACAACTTTAGCAGTACCGCGTTCAATTACGCCCACAAGCATATCGTGAACCAGATCAATAGATTCTTGCGATGCAATGGACGAATTGACAACCTCTGCTTTTATCTCTTTAGTGAGCTTACCATCTTTGTAAAACTCTTTTGCAATAAATGGCTTCAGCATTCTCCCTTTATTGGCCAATGCATTGTAGAACATGAGCAAATAGATAGGGGGCACTTGCGATTCATAACCAAAAGACATCCATGCAAGCGTTGTTTTAGACCACGGATTGGCTTTATCATCTGGATGACGTATTTGCGAAGTTCCCTCAATTCCGCGAAGAGGAACATCCCATTTCAAACTCTTGGTCAACCCCATCTTGTCTATACGTTCTGTAAATTTTTCGGGGTTATCTTCGTAAGCTTTCAGAGCTATTTTTGTCATCACAATATTAGAAGACACCTCTATTCCCTCTTTTACTGTTAGATATCCCCTGTCTTCTCCACGCGTCCAATAATGATCACGCACAACTCTCCGATTGTGGGTGTACAATCCAGTACCAACATGAAAAGAATCAGTTGCATTAATGGCCCCATCTTCAAGTGCTGCAAGCACAGTAACTGGCTTGAAAGTAGAGCCAGGCTCGTTCATATATGAAAACACATTGGGATTCCCCTCTGCATACACACCTTTTCTAATTCTGTCTAAATTTACAATACCTTTTATCTCTCCTGTTTTCACCTCCATTATCACAGCACAACCCGATTCAGCATCTATCTCAACGAGTTTATTGCGCAATGCTCGTTCAGATATATCTTGGATATCAGCATCGAGCGTGGTTACAATATCGTAACCATTCTGTGCGGGTATTTCTACCACATCCATCCATTTCCCTTGAATTTTTTGCCGATTCTTTACACCTGGTACACCTTGCAATAAAGAATCGAATTTCAACTCAATACCACTGGCTCCACCCTTGGTCATATCTTTATATATACTTCCAACTGTGCGAGTAGCCAGTGAGCCAAATGGTTTCTTGCGAGCATTTTTCTCTTCTGCAATCATTCCACTTCTATTGGACCGTTGATTCAGAAAAGGAAGCTTTCTAATTTCCTTGAGTTCAACATAAGAGATGTCTCGTTTCACCAGACGCACATAACGCGTGCGTTTTCTCACCTTATTAGCGTTGCCCTTTGATATATTTAATTCTATCTGTTTTTGCTCATCCTCTCTTCGCTTATAGTTATTCAATAAAAGTGCACGGTACTGACCTGCTGTTCTATCACCAAACATAGCAGACAACCCTTTCGAAAGCTCATCAGCGTACTTTACAAGAGAATCTTTCTTCATCCCACCAGCCCAGAAGTCCATATAAATACCGTAGAGAGGCTCACTTGATGCAAGCAGTTTGCCATCGTGGGTGAAAATATTTCCACGCGTGGGTAATATTACCCTGTCGCGAATAACTGTTTCCTTCTCCCCTACTTCTCGCCACCTCTTGCCTTCAGGTGTAAAAATAATTTTACCTGCGGATAAAATAATAAGCACACCGAAAAGTATCATTACAACTACAACAATACCATATCGGTTTAATATACCTTTTTTCTTATTTGTTTTTTTACGCATTATATCCTCCCTCTCATTTTTCTATATAGTAAAAGGGTTCGTTAGATATTCCTATTTCTAACCCATAGTGCTTAACTAGTTTTTCTATCTCTGTTTGTCTGCTTGCTTCAGTTAGGCTAGATGATATAGTGAGCGACTCATATCTAGCATCTTTCAGTTCGCGTTGAAGCTTTTCGACTTCGGACATTTTATACAAATAAGTGTATCGGTGACTGATAAACACAAAAATAATTATGAGCAAAGCTACAAAAAAACGCGAATTGTTGACGATGAAACTCTCTGTGAGAATACTTCCCCCAAAAACATGAACAAACGATTTTTTCACCTTGTCAAAGTTCATAATTTCTATATTTTTTCTGCTACTCTTAATTTAGCACTTCTAGATCGTGGATTAATCCTCTGTTCTTCATTGGAGGGGATAATAACCTTACGATTGATAATCTTTAAACTAGTAAGAGGATTTCCATAAAAATCCTTTTCAATTTTTCCCTCTACATTTCCTGAACGAAAGAAATTCTTAACTATGCGGTCTTCCAATGAGTGATAAGATATCACACTCAACCTCCCACCCGTTACTAAATGCTCAACAGATTGGTCTAGCATCTCAGATAGTGCATCTAGCTCTTGATTTACTTCTATACGTAAAGCTTGAAATGCCTGAGCTAGTGTTTTCTTTTCCTTATCACGATGTGTGAAGCGATCCATTATCTCCAAGAACTCATTTACGGTTTCAATTGGTTTTTTTTGTCTTGCAAAAACAATGGCTGATGCAATCTTACGTGATGTGCGCAACTCACCATATAAATAAAACAACTTAGACAATTGCTCCTCGTCATAGTTATTGAGCACATCGGCTGCAGTTTGCTTAGCAGAGCGATTCATGCGCATGTCTAATTGACTATCGTAACGAAAGGAAAAACCACGCCCTTCATCATCAAAATGATGAGAAGAGACACCTAAATCTGCAAGTATACCATCTACTTTTTCAACTT
>CAYTJC010000130.1:0-5442 GCA_964437875.1 uncultured Dysgonomonadaceae bacterium | reverse complement strand
GTGATGGATGGGCTACAAAAGGTTTAGCTGATTTAAGCAAGCATTCATTCTGGGAAAATCCCGGTGATGGTGCTGCAGGAGTACGCTTTCCAGCATTGTATCCATCAGGAGCTGGTTTGGGCCCATTCTATTCATTCAGAGATAGTCAAACTCTATGGTTAGAAAGTGGCGATTTTTGGAAAATCACGAATGCTTCTTTGGGTTACACCTTTAGTAACAAAGGATTCATTGAAAATATGGGGCTAACTCGTTTGCGTGTATATGCCAATATTTTGAATCCTTGGATGTGGCAGCGCTCTAAGACTGTAGTAGATGCTTCAATGGTAGATGCTAAGGGTCATGTGTTGGGTAATGGTTATCCACAAGCCAAGACTATCTCTTTTGGTATTGATTTAAGGTTCTAAATAAAAAAAGAAAATGAAAAATATGAAAAAAATATTCGGATATATAATGATCTTTTTCTTGCTAGGAAATGTAGCTTGTCAAGATTTTTTAGAGCGTGATCCAATTACTATTACACATTCAAATGTGTTTTGGGTAAATCAAAGTAACGCTGAGCAGGCTTTGGCTGGGTCGTACGGCTTGTTTAAATATGCTGTTACTTATCAAGCCAACTTCCTTTACTGGGGTGAGATAACAGGCATGACTTTTATGAATAGCAGAAACTGGATTTCTGACTATATTGAAGGTAGCGGTAATTATGTGTTAGCTTATCGAGATGCTTCTAGAAACTGGAAAGATTTGTATCGTGCTGCTAACTGGGCTTATACTATTGAACAGCATGTAGAGGCTATGGATGACAATCTTTTCACATCTGTTGAAGAGAAAAACCGCATCATAGGTGAGGCGGCATTTGTTCGTGCTATATCCTATTTTTATATGACACGTCTTTGGGGCGAAGTGCCAATTGTGGAAGAGGTTATTGAATCTTCGAGCCAGTTGGTTGACGATGATGGTTATATTATTAGAATTCCTCGCTCAAGTGAAAAAGAGGTGTTAGATTTTATTTTGACTGCTGTAGATAAGTCTATTGGTTTATTGAAATACTCATCACCTGGAGACACGCGTTGGGCTATAACAGCAAACAAGGCAAGTGCCGAGGCTTTAAAAGCACACGTTTCTTTGTGGTATGCAAGTAGAGACAACAATAATGCAGAGATGCTACAGAATACTATTAATAACAGTAACGCTGTATTAATTGATTATGTAGCTGAAGGGCAAGATGCAGTTGACGCAATGTGTATTGGACAATCAAAAACAGGTCTTTTCGAAATCAATTTAAATGCCTCTATGAATGAATCTTGGAGGATTAATACGGGTGATGACAACCATATTGGATTAACTCAAAACTACCCAATGTTTAAGAATTATAATTCAAGTGGTCCGAAAATTGATCCAGACTTTTATGGTAAGATGTTTATGACAGCAGATCCATCAAGAGACAATGATGTGAGAAAAGAATATTTCTTCTACATGTATAATAATGATGAAGAGTCGTTCTTCTCTAAATATCAATACGTTTCTGATGACCCAGCTTCTACAGATGCTTATGCCCAGTTTACCGAATCAAATATCCTTATTTTCAGATTGGCCGACATGTATTTGCTAAGGGCTGAAGCCAATGCAAAAATGAACAAAGGTGCGCAAGCTGTCTCCGATCTAAACTTGATTAGAAGTAAAGCAGGAGTTCCTGACTATACTGGAGCAACCGATCGCGCAAGTATGATGAAAGCCATCTTTGATGAACGTGCTATTGAATTTGTAGGAGAGGCACACTCAGGCTATGACCGTATTCGTATGGATTATTATTACGAGGGAGTTTCTTGGATGAATGTAAACCGTATTCAAAAGAAAGGATATTATTGGCCAGTTCATCCAAGTATAATTTCTATCAATCCATCTATTGTTCAAACCGAATACTGGAGAGGTAAACTATAATGAAATTTAGAAAAAAATAATAGATATGAAAAAAATAATATTGATATTAGCCGTGGTACTCGGCATTACTTCATGCTCACAAGAAGACTATCTTGTGGATGGAGGATTGAGCGATGGCAACTTGGGAGTTTCCACTATGGAATTCTTGAAGAACCATTATCAGCTTGACACTTTGGCTATTTTGATTGAGAGAGCTGGCTTGGCTGATGCAGTGAATGGAACATCTACACTGATGGCACCAAATAACTTGGCCATTAAAAGTTATGTAACGCGTGTTTTAGCAGAAATGCAAAAAACTAATCCACAAGCTAAATTTACGTTTGATGATATCTCTGTGGATACACTAAAAAAACATATGGGAGCCTATATCTTTCCTGAGAAGATTAGACGTGAAGATATGGTGAAAGAGGGAAGGGTCTATACAGCTGTTAATGGAGCTCAAAGGAGAATTTCGTTAGAGCCTGTTGAGCAATATACAGGTCAGTTGAGTGAATTCCCCGAATATGTATATTACACTTATAAGGTAGGTGCTGAATGGGATGAATGGAATAAAATTACTAACGACATAAGAGTACAGATCCGAACATCCAATTTAATCTCAACCAATGGAGTGATTCATGTACTTCAGGGATCTCATAGGCTTTTCAATTACACTCCTGCAAATTAGTAACATCTGTAATAAACAGTACAAAAAAGATGAATATGAAGAAAATAATTTATTTCGTAATATTATTGGTTGTTACCATCTCTTGTCAGCCACCTGAAGTGGGCTATATCAGTGATGACATCCATGCTCTGGAGGATACAGTATTTATTCCTCGAGGAGTATTTATGACCTCTGCAACTCCTGCATCTGAGGGTTCTACGTATCCCTTAAGTTGGTCAATAACTGAAGTTTATGATGCAGCAGGTAATCCAACAACTGCTTTGTATGATAAACATGAGATATTGGTGTGGAAGGCAGCCTTTAATGGTGACACTGATACTACTTTGGCTCTTGCTGAAGCAAAATTAGAGTTGAAGGAAAACCCCACTCTTATGATAAATGAAGTGAGTGGGCAAATGGCATTTACACAAGCAAGTAAGTTTGTGCAGAATGATATTTTTAAAGTGGATGTTAAAGTAAGCAATGTTCGTGGAGAACGTCAGTTAAATGATTTTGTTATTTTGAAATTTCAACCCTTCAAACCTGTTGAGATTCCAGTGCCAATGATTTCTAGAATCCGTTTGGTGAAGAATGATGGCTCATATAACAATTTATTTAGCTCTACTATTCAAAATGACTATGATGCTGCAGCGCCTAGCGTTTTAAATGGAACGCATCCTTATATTAATATCACAAAAACTTCTGCTGAGCCAGGACTTGGAATTAAAGCCAGAATGGTTATTGCTGATAGCGATGACAAGCCTTTCAGTCCAAGTAGAGTTTTGTTTTATCCATCAGGTGGTGGCTATCTGCAGAATTATCACGACAACTCTGTTGAAACAGTAGATGATGCAACTGGTACAACCTTCTCACTTCCGGCTCCTCCGTTTCCTCAATTTGGTAGAGACTATTCTGGAAACAATACTTATCTAATGTATTACATTACTTCTAGAGATGCATTTACAATAGACAAAGCTGCATGGGAAGCTGCAAATGGACCACATGATTGGAGTCAGTATCAGACTGATCCAGTAACGGGTAATGTTATTTGTGATGCCTATATTAGATTTGCTGTGAAGATCAATGATTCAGGATCATGGCAATTGAAAATGAGAATTCCTTATTCTAAAAAACTGAACTAAGAGAGAGAGAAAATATCATAATACAAAAACTGTATTGATGATAAATAGTTAAACCACACCAAAAATCATAACTGTGATTTTTTGGTGTGGTTTTTTTTCTGCTATCTGCACAAAAAAGCTCTAATCACTTAAATACCTCCAGCTTAAACTGGCAAATTTTAAAATTGTGTAGATAATGTTTCAAAAATCACTATATTTGTTTTTTAAGTAGTTACTATAGGGCAAAGTATGAACTTATTGGCATGCTTATGCTATCTATGCAATAAAAAAAACCTTACAATATTAAATTAATTAATGATGAAGAAATTTTACTCAACACTTAAATGGTGTACAGTATTAGCCATTGCTGTTTTACTATCGAGTAGTAAAACTGATGACAAAAGAGGCGAGAATGTTGTTGTTTCTCCTACAGAAACTTTATTGGAAAATGAATTGAATGTATTAGAGCCATGGATGTCAAAAGATTTACCTCCCAAAATTCATGCAGTCACAGACTTGTCGCATCATTTCTCGTTTTATGCAGACAATAGATTTCACACTCAATATCTTCCTACTCATAAGGGTGTTACCAATTGGTGCAATCTCTACAATGTTGACTTTTCGAATGCCAATCTACTGGTATTGTTGGGTTGCGATGATAGAATTGAATACTTAGAGAAAGATGTTGCAACTATCAATAACTTCTTGAATGATGGAGGCGGAGTTGTTATATTTGGTTCGGAGAACACCAAATCGCAAAACAAACTACTTAAATTATTTGGTGCTGAGTTTGATGGTTCTTCTACACTACCGCTAACTCCTTCTTCTGCAGTAACTCAAGTGGAAATTGAAGGGGCAGGAGGAGCATCTTCTTTAAAATTGGACAAGAAAGAGAATTGGGAAGTACTGATAAGCGATGCCAACGAAAAAGCTGTTATGGCCCGCCGAAATGTGGGTAAGGGAACTCTTTTGGTATCTGCCCGATCGTTGGCTGGAAGCAATCCAAATGCTAGTGACTCTATTAATAAAGAGATATGGAAACCATTGTTGGAAGAAGTTGCCTCTGCAAAAACAATCGATACAAATAAACCACTGCGAGGTTTAGGCATCGGAGATTTGGAACACACAGAAGATCACGGAACCTTTAAGTTGATTTACAACGATTATATGAAGCCATTTGCGGATGCAATGGTTGATGTTTATAAAAGATCAGTACCCTATATTGAAAAGCGAATGGGTGTGCCTCTTTCGCCAGGAATGGCTTCGGAGATAACACTGTTGGCAACAGATGGTGGTGGCTTTTCGAGTGGTAAGATTGTAGCACTTGCTGTTTGGTGGGGTGGATTCCCAGAGAAAGAGGGCGGAATGATTGAGTTTCTTACCCACGAATCAGTTCACTCATGGGTATTGCCTTTTGCAGAGGTTTGGAATGAGCCAATAGCTACCTATGTTGGCAACTTGGTAATGATGGATATGGGGCATGAGGAGGAAGCTCTTCGCACAATTGAAGGTAACATAAAAAGAGCCACCAAACACGACCCTGATATGAAAAATTATGACATTGGTGGTAACTTAACTGGCAAAGGCAAGGAGCTCAACGGTGGTGAAAAGAATGATATTCACTGGGGCAAAACCTATTGGGTTTTTGAAGAGCTACGAAAAGAGAATCCTAACTTTATGGCCGATTATTTCAAGTTGAAAAGACAACATGCTACTCCCGATAAGATTAAAAGGTAT
>CAYTJC010000129.1:5291-5524 GCA_964437875.1 uncultured Dysgonomonadaceae bacterium | reverse complement strand
TTTATTTGAACTATTTATTAGGAAAAAAGCAAATTATAAAAACATTTCGCACCACTCATCAAACTGTTCAATCTGATGCTTGCCATGCTTTCCGAGCCTCTTACGAATTTTCTTAACAGACTTTTCTCTTCCAAGTTTCGATTTAGAAAAAAACTTATCGGCAAAACAAATTATTTTCTCTTCCATAGATTGGGGTCTCATGTCTCGGTGAGGTATAGGAAGCTTTCTTTTAA
>CAYTJC010000129.1:0-5281 GCA_964437875.1 uncultured Dysgonomonadaceae bacterium | reverse complement strand
TAAGGATAGTCTCTAAACTTAACCCAGTGCCAGAATGTCTTTCACAAACAAGAGCATGTTTTGGCAAACCCTCACTAACAAGCAACTCCCTGCCTAAGTAACCATGACAAATATATTTATGTTCCCCCTTACAATAAATATGCGGAGCATGTGTCATAAAAATACCAATATCATGTAGCATACTCGCCTCTTCAATAAATTTAGTGTCTATAGCTAGTTCTGGATGCTTTTGCGCAATTGAGAGTGCTTTGTTTGTTACATCTGTAACATGCGACATATAGACATCATAAAGCTTAGTTCCTTTTGTATAGTACTTTTCTATTATTGTGTGTGGATCCATTTTATTGTTTTACAGTCTCTTGATATTATAGTTCCTCTTAATACACAGAGTACAACAATCTATAGCGATAATTAGTTGTAGCGAGTACATATAGGGAAGTACAAAAATAGTGCAAATTTCAAGATTCATCAGTAAATGAATGAACTAATTGAAATGAGGAATTCAGACTTCACCTCCTCCTATTACCATCATAATAGATTAATCTATATAAATAAATGGGAGAAAACTCACGTTTAGTAGATTTTCAGATAAATTACTCATAACAATTGATGCCATTCTTATAAAAATAGATACTTTTGTAGCAAGCTATGAGGAAAAAGGTTTTTATTCAATCTCTTAAATGGTTTTTACCTTTACTGTTTATAACTTTTATAAACAGCAGGATGTTTTTTACCCATAGTCATATTGAAGAAGATTCTATTGTTGTACACTCACATCCATTTAAAAAGAGTGAGAACACAACACACAGTCATACTACAAAAGAGCTCATAGCCATTGAGCTTCACACTCATGGTTTTTCTACAGATGCTATTGTTCCTCACATTGAAATCAATAGCCCTCTTCAATATTTAGTTCAGAAAAACTATTGTTGCAAAGACAGAATTGTTTTTGCACAAGAAATTACGTCCAATCCTCTTCGTGCACCTCCCTTCTCTTTCTCAGTATAAGATCAAATTATAGACTTATACATATACTGGGGCACTATTACTTCAAGAGTGCCTACTTATAGCTAGGCAGCTATAAAGGAATGGACAGAATCTCAGTTTAAAAATTCTAACCATAAATCCATTTTCATATACAATTCAAACATATCTTATCAAATTATTTATACAAATAATGAGAAACAAATATATACTATTGGCATTGCTATGCCTTACAATAAGCTTCAACTATGCTCAGGAGTCTCAAAATACTGACGCAAATATCTTCGGACATGTTCTAGACAAAACCTCGCAAGAGCACCTTCCATTTGTAACTCTTCAAATAAAAGGAAGCACAATTGGCACCGCCACTGATGAGTCTGGACACTATTATTTAAACAATCTTCCATTGGGAGAACACACAGTGGAAGTGAAAATGATGGGCTATAAAACCATCGAACGGAAAGTAAATCTCAAAAAAAGCAAAACAATAGAATTGAATTTCGACTTAGAAGAAAGCACCATCTATTTTGAAGATGTGGTGATCTCTGCAGACAGAAACGGCAATACACGCCGTTTATCTCCTTCGCTAGTAAGTGTTATCGATATGACTACATTTGAAGCCACCAACTCCAACACGCTGTCTGATGGATTGAAGTTTCAACCCGGACTGAGAGTAGAGAACAACTGTCAAAACTGCGGAATTAACCAAGTAAGAATAAATGGCCTAGACGGTCCCTATTCTCAAATATTAATAGACTCACGCCCTATTGTTGGGTCGCTAGGTGGAGTCTATGGCCTTGAGCAAATTCCAGCAAACATGATAGAGAAAGTAGAGGTAGTTCGTGGTGGAGGTTCTGCTCTGATGGGCTCGTCAGCTATTGGAGGGACCATCAACATCATTACCAAAGAACCTTTGAAAAACTCAGCTGAGTTTTCACATACAATCACGAACTTCAACTCATCGGGAGCATTCGAAAACAACACTTCGTTTAACGCATCTATGCTTACCGATAGTCGCAAAGCTGGAATGATGGTGTTTGGACAACATAGAACCAGAGATGGATATGACCATGACGGTGATGGATTTACAGAATTGCCCACACTTAAGAATCGCTCATTGGGTTTCAGATCGTTCCTCAAAACTGGGGACTATTCAAGAATCACACTTGAGTATCACAACATGCATGAATTTCGGAGAGGTGGCGATCGCTTGGATCGCCCTGCACACGAGGCATACATTACAGAGCAAACCGAACATTACATAAATGGAGGCGGATTGAAATATGACCAATCGTCGGGCGATGGGAAAAGTAAGTTCAGCCTGTATGCTTCTGCTCAACATACAGATAGAAAGAGCTACTATGGCGGTGGAGACCCTGCTACAGGGAACTTACCTGAAGTGAAACTAGGAATGAGCCAAGAGGAAATAGAAGATTTGAACGCCCAGATAGAAAACAACAATAACCGACTAATGTCTTATGGCCTATCAACGGACCTCACCTATCAGATAGGGGCTCAATACAGTCATAAATTTGATCATTTGCTCTTTATGCCTGCCAGTTTGACTGGAGGATTGGAATATCTTGGTAGCGAACTAGACGATGTGAGTGGATATAGAACAGAATCTATCAGACAAAGATCAAGAACTGCTACTACCTTTGCTCAAAACGAATGGGTAAATAATCAATGGAGCTTCCTGATTGGTGGTCGACTAGACAAAAACAACATGGTGGACAATCTTATCTTTAGCCCACGAGGCAATATAAGATTTAACGCCAACGAAAACATAAACTTCAGGGTTAGCTATAGTGAAGGATTTAGAGCTCCACAACTATTTGACGAAGATTTGCATGTGAATATTGCAGGCGGAGAACAAGTAGTGAGACGCCTTTCGGAAGATTTAGATGCAGAGCAATCGCAGAGTATCAGTGCCTCTGTTGACATGTATAACCAAATGGATAATGCCAACTTGAACCTTTTGGTTGAAGGATTCTATACACATCTAGAAAACCCTTTTGTTGGTGTGAAAAAAGGGACTGAAATTACAGTTGTTAATGCCGAAGATGGCGCAAAAGTTTATGGTATAAACTTGGAAGGTCGATTAGATTTTGCCTCATGGTTGAGTTTGCAATTAGGCGCAACCTTCCAAAGGAGCCTCTACTCATCTGAAAGAAAATGGTGGGAACCCGAAGACGAAGAAGACAAAGAGTTTGACAAGGTGGAAGCAACTAGAGAAATGATGCGTACACCCAACTCTTATGCTTATTTTGTAGCAACACTTACACCCATAAAGAAATTTGCAGTGTCGTTATCTGGCAACTATACAGGTAGCATGTTGGTTCCTCATGAAGCGGGAGCAGGAGTGGAAGGAGTGGACCGATTTTCGAAAGTAAACATTACCGAGGAGTCTCCCACATTTTTTGAATTAAACACCAAACTCTCATACACTTTTGAGATTCTAAAAGATATAGACCTTGAAGTGAATGCTGGTGTTCAAAACATCTTCAGTGCCTATCAAGATGATTTTGACACAGGCGCTGGACGTGCCTCATCCTACATTTATGGCCCTGGCGCTCCCCGAAGCATATTTGTAGGATTTAAAGTCAGAATATAACCTTTAGATCAGATAAAAAAAGCTTATAAAATTAAGTTGCAATAAAAGTAGAGACACATTTTTTGTGTCTCTACTTTTATTATAACCTCCATTAAAATAGGCGTTTCGTTGTTTAAGAGGGTTTATAACTACTTTTAACAACGAACATGTTAGGCTACTATATGATTATAGTTACTTTTACGTTGATTATTTTTAAAACATATAACGTACTATGAAGTTTTCTGCGAAAATTTTTATCCTACTCATATCTTTCACTGTCTCTCAAAACATTATCTCTCAAAATAACATTGTTGAAGAGATTGTGTGGGTAGTGGGCGATGAAGCTATCTTAAAATCAGAGGTAGAAGAGGCACGCCGCGAAATGCTGTTAAACAATACCCGTATTGATGGGGATCCATATTGCTTCATTCCCGAACAACTCGCTGTGAACAAGCTTTTTCTTCATCAAGCCAAACTAGATAGTATAGATGTGCCCGATGCCAATGTGAACCGAATGGTCGAGTTTTATGTAAACGAAACAGTTGATCGTGCAGGATCTGTAGAAAAGCTAGAAGAGTATTACGGAAAAAGCATCCGCGAGATTCGTGAGGATATGCGCAAGCAGTTAGTAGAAGGCGAAATGATTAGAGGTGTTCAATCAAAACTGGCAGGAGATATAACTCTTGCCCCCTCTGAGATTAGAAAATTTTACTCAAGCATACCGCAAGATAGTTTGCCATTTATTCCAACAGCTGTGGAAGTGCAAATAATTACAGTTGAGCCCAAGATTCCTTTAAAAGAAATTGATGCAGTGAAAGCTCGACTAAGAGATTTTACAGATCGAATTAATACTGGAGAGGCCGAATTTGCAACGCTAGCACTGCTCTATTCAGAAGATGGATCAGCTGCAAAAGGAGGCGAACTAGGTTTTATGGGCAGAGCTTCGTTAGCTGCTGAGTTTGCAAATGTTGCCTTCACGCTCAATGACCCCTCAAAAGTATCAAACATTGTAGAAACAGAGTTTGGCTTTCATATCATTCAACTAGTTGAACGTAGAGGCGACCAAGGAAACTTCCGCCATATTCTCCTAAAACCAAAGATTCCGCAAGAAGAACTAGACAAAGCCAATGCTAGACTAGACTCAATTCAAACAGCAATAGTGGATGGAGAAATTAGTTTTGATGAAGCAGCAACATTCATTTCGGCTGACAAAGATACTCGCAATAATAAGGGTATCATGGTGAATGTGAATTATGAAAGCGATTATGCAGGTACTCCACGATTTGAAATGGACGAGTTGAACCAAGATATTGCACGCAAAGTTGGTGAAATGAAACAAGGAGAAATCTCAGCCCCATTTATCATGCGCAATTCAAAAGACAAACAAGTGGCAGCTATTGTAAAGCTATCCAAAAGAATAGAAGGACATAAGGCCAACATGAATACCGACTATCAAACCATAAAGATGATGGCCGAGAATAAAAAAAGACAAGAGCTATTAGACAAATGGCTCAAAGCTAAGATAAAGTCCACTTATGTTAGAATTGATAAGGATTGGATAAATTGCGAGTTCAGATACGAGGGTTGGGTTAGATAAACATAAGGCTTTAAAAAAACAGATGTCCATTCTTTGACCAGATGAAAGAAACAAAACAACATAAACTATTTTCAATAGAGAGTGCACTCATTTTTAGTGTGCTCTTT
>CAYTJC010000128.1:0-5592 GCA_964437875.1 uncultured Dysgonomonadaceae bacterium | reverse complement strand
AAATGAGATATATATTTAATTTTCCCGATATAGGTGAAGGCTTAGAAGAAGGTACCATATTAGAATGGTACGTGAAAAAAGGCCAAGAAGTAAAAACAGGAGATAATCTTGTTCAAATGGAAACGGATAAAGTGGTAGCTGATATTCCGTCTCCGAGAGATGGAACTATTGTAACTTTGTTTGGTAAAGAAGGTGACGTTGCAATAGTTGGTGAACCTTTGGTCGAAATAGAAATTGAAGGTGTGCATGGAGCTGAAGCACAAGAAGAGGCTGCAAAAGAGTATGCTGCCGTGCCTGAAGAAGAGGAAGATTTTGAAGAAGAAGAGGCAGCTGCCGTTGTAGGCACTATGGAAACTGCTGGAAAAAGTGCAGTGCTTGCAGCCAGCGATGAAGGGGGAGAGAAAGAACCCGAAGCTGAAGAAAAGCCAACTAAGAAAGCTGTAGCAACTCCTGTAGCAAGAGCCATGGCAAAAGAAAAAAGTATCGATATCAACGAAGTTAAAGGTACGGGTCCTTCTGGAAGAGTGATGAAAGAAGATATCGAGAACTTTAAACCAACCAAAAAAAGTGTTCCAAAAAGAGAGAAACAAGATAAAGGCGAAGATGTAACTTACGAACCGCTTACTCAAATAAGGAAAGCCATTTCTAAAAACATGCTTAACTCTAAACACAGTGCTGCTCACATGTCTGTGTTTGAAGAAGTGGAGATTTCCGAGCTTATCAATGTAAGAAGTAGATATAAAGATAAATTTGCAGAGAAGGAAGTTAAGTTAACTTACCTGCCTTTCATTGTTAAAGCAGTAGTTCATGCATTGAAACATCACCGACAAGTAAATTCTCAAATGGATTTAGAAAACGATCGGATGATTTTCAACAATCGCTTCAATATAGGTATTGCTGTTGATACTCCCCAAGGCTTAGTTGTGCCTGTAATAAAAGATGCAGACCATTTAAGCATTATGGAGATAGCTAGACAGATATCTGAATTGGCCGAAAAAGCCAATAGTCGCAAACTCACAATGGATGATATGAAAGATGGTACTTTCACCATTACCAATTATGGCTCCATTGGAGGAATATTTGCTACACCAGTTATTAATTATCCCGAAGCTGGTATTTTAGGCGTTGGTCGTATAATTAAGAAACCTGTTGTAAAAAACAATCAAGTTGTACCAGGCAGCATGCTAGCCCTATCACTATCTGTAGATCACCGGATTGTAGATGGAGGCGAAGCTTCACGCTTTATAAACAAGGTGATGGAATACCTTGCCGATCCAGTAGCTTTGCTGATGGAATAAGATACACAAACCCATCTATCCCTTATACAACAAAGAATAAGGGATAGATTTTATCACAACTTTAGAGCTTATAATAATTAATGAACACACAATAAATATAATAATATGGATTACGATCTAATAATAATAGGTGCAGGACCTGCTGGTTATGTAGCAGCAATTAGAGCCGGGCAATTGGGTCTAAAGACTGCCATTGTAGAAAAAAAACATATTGGAGGAATGTGCCTTAACTGGGGATGCATACCTTCCAAAACAATCCTAGAGAGTGCCAAGGTATATGAAAAGACAAAAAAACTTTCAGAGTTTGGAATAGATGGTATTGATTTAGAAAACATATCTTTCAATTGGGATACAGTTAAAAAGAGATCAAAAAAAATTACCAAGAAGCTAACAGCTGGAGTAAACTTCCTTCTCAATAAAAATGGCATTGAAGTGATCAATGGCACAGCCACAATTGGTGCTGACAAGAACGTATACGTTGATGGCAAAAAAATAACTGCCGAAAACATTATAGTAGCCACAGGCTCCAAGCCAAAAAAACTAAATAATAAACTAGAAGATGCTCCAAGCGTGGAAATGGAAAACCTCTTTGACTTAGAAGAGATTCCCGAGAACATAGTAGTAACGGGCAACCATGTATCGGCTGTAGAAATGGCACAATTTTTCAAGCTGATTGACAAGAAGGTAACATTGATAGCCAATAGCGAGTACTTCCTTCACGGAATAGACCAGCATCTTATCGACTACATTACAAAGAATATAGCATCAAATGGAATAGAGTTGATTACTGACAGCTACCCATCCAAATATTTAGAAGGCAAAGTAACTGTAGGGGACAAAAAGGTTAATTGCGATCTATTGGTCAATTGCAATTCGCGCAAAGCAATTATTCCTGAGAGTGAAACTCCTTTTGAACTAACAGAACGTGGCTTTGTGAAAACTGACAACGACTTTAAAACAAACATCCCTGGAGTATATGTTATTGGCGATGCAGCGGGCAAAAGCTTTGTAGCACATATGGCTTCGGCACAAGGTATCCATGTTGTAAATGCAATAAAGGGTGTGAAGGCTAGCTTTGATTACTCTACCTACCCTATTAATATGTACACGAGCCCAGAAATTTCTCAAATAGGGATGACAGAGGAGATGATAAAAGAGGAAGGATACGAATATAAAGTAAATGAATTCCCATTATCAGCCAATGCTAAAGCATTGATTGAGGGCAACAGCGTAGGATTTATACGTATGCTTTCGGAAAAGAAATACGGACAAGTATTGGGCGTTCAGATTGTGGCCAAACATGCCACAGATATGATTGCAGAAGCTGGAGCATACCTAAAGGTAGAAGGCACGGTATATGATGTTGCCAACACCATTCATGCACATCCTACAGTTTCAGAAATATATTTCGAAGTAGGATTTGATGCCTTTGACAAGGCAATTCACAAGTAAACATTCTTTTTTGCAAGAGGTGGTCAAATACGAAAATAAAAATCGTATTTGACCTTTTCATGTTGAAAAAGCAACAAGAGTAAGTATATAAACCACTAAATTAAGTTTATAAAAAATGGTGACAGTTTCAGAATACAATCTTCCAGATATCCAACTAATGAGCGAGAGTGCAAATAAGTTTTTACTTTGGATACCCGACAAATCATATATAGTGCTAGGCGCATCAAACAATGCAAAAGATGCTGTGGTTGAAAACGTTACGTTGAGAGACAACATAACTGTGCTAAAAAGAAAAACAGGGGGACAAACAGTAATGTTGACACCCAATAACCTTATTATATCTGCTGTGATAACAGATGAAAGTGTGATGAAACCAAAAGATGTTTTCAATCGTTTTAACGATCACATTATTTCTGCTATAGCTAAGAATCATACCGTGCAGTTTTCAACACGGGGCATATCGGATATAGCAATGGGAGAAAAGAAAATTCTGGGTTCATCGATGTATCGTGGCAAGGGAAAGCTATTCTATCATGCTGTGCTCAATTTTAATGAACCATCCACCACTTTTCAGAAATACCTGAAACATCCTAGCAATGAACCTGATTACAGAAAGGGGAGAATGCATCACGAGTTTGTAACATCGCTCAAAGAGACTGGGTATGCCGAAGATATTTATCACCTAAAAAAGGAAATTACAGCATCATTAAGCACAATTCTATCTAATTATCAAGAAATAGATAAAACAGTAGCAAAGGCAGTATAAATGCATAAATAGTAAGTAGTTGAGTGTACAGAGTATAATTATATAATGTATGAAACCTTTTTCTACCGCCCCTCATAAACAAAAAGAGACTGAAGATTTCTCTCTTGAATGAGAGCTACCTGAGGTGGCAACGAACTCTATAGAATGGAAATGAGTATCCTTAAGTGGTGGTATCGCACAGTCAAGTTTGCAAGCATCCATGGTCAAGAGAAGTAATTCCACTTTACTATTGAAAGTGAGTACTCTAAAAGAGGGGGCATCTCATCCTCCGATACCAAATGCGTTGCCAAAGAAGTATTCTTCCCACCTTCAGATAGAAGTTTCTAGGCATAGAAACTCACTTTCTCACTCTCCGATTGGAGAAGCTAAACATCAGTGAAAGATTACCTATCGTCGAAAAATGAATTGACAGTAATAGAATATGCTTTGCTACCTCACGGTGAAACTGTTTCCCTCTATTCTTTATTGTACAACTTATTATTTAGTACAATAAAGAACCAATTAAATATTATTGTAAGGAATATTTTTTGATTCGGCAATTTCAATCAGTTTCGACTTCAGAACCTTAAGGTCATGATATCTGAGAATTTCTAAATCCACATTCAACTCTTGATCGGCCACAACAAATGTTACATAACTAAGTCCTATACCCACATGTGTTACCTCACTCCAATAAATTGTAGAGCGCAGTCGTTGCATTGGAAAGTTAAGAATAAACTCATCGCTATCTATCACCACCAAAGGTTTAGGTTGCGAAATAGTGACGGATAAAATCAATGAAAGCGATATTATTATACCAACTACTCCTATAAAGAAGTAAACACCATACTCTGGAATCATCATCTGCACAACTGCCATGTAAATAGACATTATCATCAAAAAGATGGAAACAATAAGAGCTTGAAGTTTGAGTCTGGTTGAAATTGCATACCTAATTACTAACTCGTTCATATTTTCTTGTTTTTATATTTTCCTGTTTATCTGCTATCTATTTACAAATATAAAGATTTAATCTGGTAAAAACGGATAAACGGACTGGAAATTATGACTAAATGAACGTTTTTCGGTTAAAGTCTTAAATAAATATAGCAATATAGTAATATCAGAGAAAAAATGCTTTAATTTGTATATGGTATAGTTAAGGTCTCATTTTATTGATTGTCTGTTAACAAACAGTTGATTAATGAAGACAACACAGATTTTGTAATCGTTACAATAAAACGACTTACAACTAAAAATAGGAATGATCTAATGAATGCGAATGACAATTTTGAGAAAACAGATTTAAACGACTCAAACGTTACCCCTTCAGAAGCTGCTGCGGCCAATGCCCAAGAGCAAAACAATGAAGCTAAAGAGGAAATCAAAAAGGAGCAAGACTCTACACTAGAAACTTCAGAAACACCCGAGACTGAAAAAACTGTGGAAGCAGAATCAAAATCGGAAGAAAAACCAGAGACTGAAACTGTAGAAAGCCCAACCGAGGCAGAAACTACGGAAGAAACTTCTGATAAAGCTGAGGAGAAAACTGCAACAATAACCGATGCAGAACAAGTGGAAGAAGAAGCACCCAAAGCTGAGGAGAAAGAAGAATCTGCTGAAAAGAGTAAAGAAAAAAAAGAAGAAGCTATCGCTTCGGACAAAAAAGTTAAGCTTAGTACACCGTTGACATTTGAACAAATAGTTGACAAACTTCGTGAACTGGCAAATAAAGAAAAATTTTCACGCAAAGAGTTAGACAAAGTTCAAAACCTCTATTTTAGCGAAATAAGAAAAGAAACTGATACTCAAAAGTATCAGTTCATAACAGATGAAGGAAAAGAAGAAGATTTTGTAATAAAAGAATCGACACTGCACACTGACGGGAAAAATCTTCTGCAAACATTGGCCGAAAAGAGAAAAAAAATGGCAGCTAATGAAGAGAAGCAGAAAGAAACAAACTACGAACGTAAGCTAGCTATTATAGAGGAAGTGAAAGCATTAACAGAAAGTCAAGAAGATTTCAACAAGAAATATCAAGACTTTAAGTCACTTCAACACGAATGGAACAGCATCAAACAAGTTCCACACGGAAAA